>DAOSCC010000253.1:0-3093 GCA_035361135.1 Clostridiales bacterium
CCCTGTCGATCCATCAGGCTGTGCAATGAGCACATACGAGATCAGTAATCATTTGCCTTAACCGCAGGCAGCAGCAACGCCGTTCGGACTACTTATCTTCTGCGGGTTCCGTTTCCTCGATTTTTTCAGACAAGCCGTCCCCGGAAACGGTTCCGGCCGTTTCTTCCCCGGTTTCATTACTTAAGTCAGTATTTGTCGTGTCTCCGGCAGCAGTGCCGATACCATCGGATGTTGCTTCACTGAGGCCGGCAGCAGACTTTTCTGCTTCTTCCTCCGCTTTCATCTGCATAAGCAACGCGCCGTACCGGCTTTGGCCAATAACGACAGTTTCTTCTTCCGATTTTCTCTTTTGGGCACGCCTGTACAGGAACAGGAATAGACCGGCTAAGACAAGGATCACGGAAAGGACCTGCGAAACCCTCAAACTGCCCAGCATAAGGCTGTCTGTCCTTAAGCCTTCTATCAGCGCCCTGCCCGTACCGTAAAGTATGAAATACAGGAAGAGGACTTCTCCCTCCACCTTTTTCTTTTTTCTCCAGTACAGCAGGATCAAAAATACAGCAATATCCAATACCGATTCATACAGAAAAGTCGGGTGCACTCCGAATACCGAAGGGTCTGCGCCCTCAGTCAGTATAAATCTGTTGATTTCGTCCCCGTTCATTCTCCAGGGGAGATCAGTTATTTCACCAAAAGCTTCCTGGTTTATAAAGTTGCCCCAGCGTCCTATCCCCTGTCCGAATGCAACGTAAGGAATGCCGAAATCAACAAGGTTCAGGAACGATATCTTCTTCTTCCTGGTATACAGCCACGCCACCAGAAGTGCGCCGATAACTGCCCCGTAAATCGCGAGGCCTCCGTCTCTGATTTTAAAGATAGCTATCAGATCGTTTCTGAACTGACCCCAGTTGAAAACTACATAATAGAGCCTTGAAAATATGATGGCAACAGGCGCTGCAAAGAGAACCAGGTCCAGGATGTTGTCTGCCGTAAGGTCATACTTTTTGCAGCTTCTCAAAGCCATCACGACTGCCGCAAGGAATGCCAGTGTGATTATTATACCGTACCAATATATCTTGATGCCAAAAACAATGAATGCATATCTTCTCAGTTCAAACTCGAGTCCTAACCCTGGAAAGCTTATGTTATGCAAATCCACAGCTAATCCCCCTCATACTCGCAAATAAAAACATCATTTAAGTATACCGACTGCAGGAGCGGAGTTTATACAGGCCTGATCACTGACATAGCGAGGCTCTCAGGCTTGAAATGCTCATGGAGGACCTCATTCACATATTCAAATGTTATTTTATCATAAACGTCCAAATAGTCAAACATGCTGACACCCTTAAAATACACTGATATGAACGAATGCGAGATCCTTTCCACGGAATTGAACTGCCTCATGAACCGGCCGCGGAAAGATCTGATCAGCCTTTCACAAGCCGCTCTGTCGAGCCCGTTTTTCTTCGCTGTCTCCAACACATGGCAGAACCTCTCCCTCACCTGTACCGGGTCAGGCGATTCGCCTCCAAGTACTGAGAATGCATATTGCTTTTCAACACTGGCATCGGCGCCAAAGGATGAGTTGATCAGACCTTCGCTGTATAACTGCTCATAAAGGTCGGAACTTCTGCCGATCAGCAATTCCAGGACAAGTTTCACAGCAGTCTCATACATCAGCAGTTCGATGCCTTTTTCGCCGTAGAAACCGCCTTTATAGCCCATCTGGAACATGGGGATCGACACGGCAAGGCGCTCTTCGATATAGTCGGTGTGGACTGCCCCAGTCTCCTCAGGATAGATCCTGCTGACAGGAGGCTGCGGTTTGCTGTGCGGGATCGAGCCTTCCACCATTTCGAATACGCTTTCGGGATCAACATCGCCGACTGCAAGTATGATCATATTCGAAGGATGGTAAAACGTGTTGTAGCATTTGTACAGTGTATCCCTGTCGATCCTGCTGATGCTGTCAATGGTTCCGGCAATGTCGATCCTGACAGGGTGCTTCTCATACAGTGCTTTCAACAGGTTGAAATGCACCTTCCAGTCAGGGTTATCCTGATACATCATTATCTCCTGTCCGATTATGCCCTTTTCGTTTTCGACGCTCTCCTGCGTTATATACGGGTTCTGGACATAGTCCAGCAGCAGGCTGAAATTCTCATCGAACCTGTCGGTACATGAAAAGAGGTACACCGTTTTGTTGAAACTGGTGTAAGCGTTTGGGCTTGAACCCAGTCTTGAGAATTTCTCCATTACATTCCCGTCTTTTTGCTCAAAGAGCTTATGTTCAAGGAAATGTGCTATACCGTCCGGAACACGGGTCACATCCTCCTGTCCGGGGATGATGAACTCACTGTCGATGGAACCGTAATTAGTTGCGAAGGCAGCGTATTTTTTCAGATATCCCCGCCTTGGTATCACAAAGGCCTTCAGTCCGCTGTCATGTTCATAACTGTAAAGGACTTCGCCAGCTTTTTTGTATTCGATCTTCTCAAAATCCATTTAAACAACTCCTCATTACATACTTTCATATGGTTATTGGTTTCCCGCGCTGTCGGCAGCAGTAAGGAAATAGACCGTGTCCCGGACGATGCGCTGCGCTGCCGCTTTGACATCATCCTTTGTTACCTTTCTGATCTTTTCCATTATTGTGCTGAAATCGTCCCGGGTGCCTGCGATCGTCTGGCTGAGGTAGAAATCGACGATATTCATCTGGCTGTCCGTCAATGATTTGATCCCCGTTTCCATGCTCTTTACAGTCGCTTCCATTTCATAATCCGATATATTGCCCTTCGCCATATCGTCAAGCTGCTCTTCCATTATATCCAGCGCCTTTTGCTTATTGCTTATATCGATACCGCTGCTGATCACCATAAGCCCTTTGAATTTTTCAAGCATTGAGTAGCAGTAGTAAGCCAGGCTCGCCTTTTCCCGGACGTTCCGGAATAGCTTCGAGTGTATGCCGCCGCCCAGTATCCCGTTATAGACCATGAGCGCAGGGTAATCATCACTGTCAGGAGCGGTGTTCGTCCGACAGCCGAGGCAAAGCTTCCCCTGCGTCACATTCATCTCTTCAGTCACATGCCT
>DAOSCC010000254.1:0-3070 GCA_035361135.1 Clostridiales bacterium
TGTATTTACCTTTCTGCGATTTGAATATATAATAATTAACAAATCGGCCTGACGATGGAAAATGGAAATGATATATACAAGTATTACGGGGATTTTGGAGGTACAGACATGGACTTGTTCATGATAAATGCACTGGAGGCCATCGGGATAACGCTTATTATCGTGTGTCCCTTCATGGATAACGAAATACAAGATCGAGATCGAGAAGATCAGGCAGGACGCGGAAGTGCGCAAGGAAGAGATCAGGTGTCGATACGGCTGCTGCAGATGATAAAAGTAATGGGCGCGTGTACAGGACAGGGCAGTGAGAATAAATTGCGGGCATACAAAAACGGATGGAATCACGCCTTGATTTTATGAAACATATTGTATATAATACCGTAAATGATGTATAATCTATAGAACATTATTGACTGGTAAAAGCAATGAAAGAGGAAAGTAACCGGAACGTACTTTACAGAGAGGAGCTGCCCCCGGCTGAAAGCAGCGCCAATGTGCACACCGGCGAAGTTCCCTCCGGAGCTGCATCCTGAAAACCCAGTGCTATGCGGCGTCGGTATACGGGTCGGGACCCCGACCGATGTATATCGGTCTTTAACAGGTGCCGGGCCGCTTCAGACGGCTGTACAGCGGGATAAGTAGGAGATGCCGGCGCCTGGCCGTTAACATACAGGAAGCGATTTGCCTGATCTGCCTGCGCAGTGATGAAGTCGCGCAAGAGTGTCCGTTTTTGCGGAAATTTGGGTGGTACCGCGGAGTTGCAGCCTTCGTCCCTTTCATGGGGACGGAGGCTTTTATTATATATAAATGATGCGGTTTTGTATAACGCATCAGGTTGGTACGGCCCTGGTACCATAGGTTATGGCTTTGGTACGCAGTGTTATGCATCATCGTGTTACAGATTTTTGTGCAACGTATCAACGTGATGCAATTTTTCACCGCCGGTCGGCCGGGTGTGTTATTGCAGTGCAGGACCCCTGCGCGGCAGGGTTGACGCCAGGAGCCCGGGGAACCGGATCGAAAGCAAGTTATGGCAAATGACTGGAATTGCAGCGAATAACAAGAAGGAGGAAGCGCAATGCGGGAACAGTTGAACAACATAAAGCTGGAAGCGGAGAAGAAGCTGAATGGAGCCGGTTCGCTGGCCGAACTGGAAAGCATCCGGCTGCAGTATCTCGGGAAGAAAGGCGAACTGACTGCAGTCCTCAGGGGAATGGGGCAGCTCACGCCCGAGGAAAGGCCTCAAATAGGCCAGCTTGCGAATGAAGTGCGGAGTTTCATCGAGGAGATGCTCGAGGAGAAGACAAAGAGCCTCCAGGAAAAGGAACGCCAGGCAAAGCTGGAGAAGGAAGCCATCGATGTGACGGTACCCGGCAGGAGGCGTTTCATAGGCAAAAAACATCCGCTGAGCATAGTGCTTGATGAGATAAAGGATGTGTTCATCGGGCTTGGGTACGAAATAGCCGAAGGCCCTGAGGTGGAACTCGATTATTACAATTTCGAAGCGCTGAATATCCCTGCAGGCCATCCGGCAAGAGATACGCAGGACACCTTCTTCATAAACGGCGATATCCTGCTCAGGAGCCAGACGTCGCCGGTACAGATAAGGGTCATGGAGAAGAAGAAACCTCCGATCAAGATCATCTGCCCGGGAAGGGTCTACAGGTCAGACGCGGTGGATGCGACACACTCGCCCATATTCCACCAGGTGGAAGGGCTGGTCGTGGACCGCGGCGTTACAATGGGCGACCTGACGGGGACGCTCCAGTACTTTGCCAGGAGACTGTTCGGAGAGGATACAAAGATAAGGCTGAGGCCCCATCATTTCCAGTTCACCGAGCCGAGCGCAGAGGTCGACGTTTCATGCTGGGCCTGCGGCGGCAAAGGTTGCAGGATATGCAAGGACGAAGGCTGGATCGAGATACTCGGCGCAGGTATGGTCCATCCGAACGTATTGAAGTATGGCGGGATAGACCCGAAAGAATACAGCGGTTTTGCATTCGGGCTCGGAGTCGAAAGGGTAGCCATGTGCAAGTTCAATATCGATGACATGAGGCTGCTGTATGAAAACGACATGCGTTTCCTCAAACAGTTCTGAGATGCAGCCGGACAGATCCCGGGTTGACAGCGGCGGCAGCCGGCATGACCGGGCTGCACAAAGCGTATGCAGGAATGAGCTGCACGATACGGCTGCCCGGATGAGCCGCGCAATAAGGATATAATACGCAAGGAAGGGAGATAGTTGAGATGAAATTACCGTTAAAGTGGTTGAAAGATTATACGGACATAGATGCAAGCCCAAGGGAATACGCCCATGCATTGACCATGTCGGGTTCCAAGGTGGAAGGCCTGGAAGTGCTTGGCTCCGGGATAGACAGGGTGGTCGTGGGGAAGATCCTTACTGTTGAGAAGCATCCTGATGCGGACCGCCTCCAGGTGTGCCAGGTAGACGTCGGCAGCGGGACCATCCAGATCGTGACCGGCGCCACCAATATTAAAGTGAACGACCTTGTCCCGGTGGCGCTGGACGGCTCGAGCCTGCCGGGAGGGATCAGGATAAAGAAAGGCAAGCTCCGCGGCGTCGAATCTGCCGGAATGATGTGCTCCATAGCGGAACTTGGGCTGACGAAGGACGATTACCCCAACGCAGCGGAGGACGGCATTTTCATCCTGGAAGGCGACCCGGATCCGGGTACCGATATAAAAGAATACCTCGGAATGAACGACACCGTGGTGGAATTCGAGATCACATCCAACAGGCCCGACTGCTTCAGTATCATCGGCCTCGCACGAGAATCGGCCGCCACATTCGGGACATCCTTCAGGATACCTGAAGTCGCTGTGAAGGAACTCGGCGAACCGATAGACGGTAAGGTCTCAGTCGAGATAAAGGCCCCCGACCTGTGCGCACGTTATGCCGCAAGGATAGTGGAAAATGTGAAGATAGGCCCTTCGCCCCGCTGGATGCAGCAAAGGCTCAGGGCGTCAGGTATCAGGCCTATCAATAATATCGTAGACATAACGAACTATGTCATGCTCGAATACGGACAGCCCATGCACGCCTTCGATC
>DAOSCC010000255.1:0-3067 GCA_035361135.1 Clostridiales bacterium
CTCCGAGGAAGATCATCATAATGGTCAAGGCCGGACAGCCTGTGGACGATATGATCCGGCAACTGAAGCAGTATATTTCGAAGGGCGACATCATAATCGATGCCGGCAATTCCTTCTTCGGCGACACGATAAGGAGGAGCAGGGAACTGGAAGCCGAGGGGTACAGGTTCGTCGGTACCGGTGTTTCAGGCGGCGAGGAGGGAGCGCTGAGAGGTCCCGCCATCATGCCGGGATGTGAAAAGGAAACCTATGATATGATCGCTCCAATTCTGACGGCCATAGCCGCCAAGGTGAACGGCGACCCGTGCTGCACATACATAGGGACAGACGGCGCCGGACATTATGTCAAGATGGTCCACAACGGGATCGAATACGGTGATATGCAGCTTATTTGCGAGGCATATTCGCTCCTGAAGAATATCCTTGGGATGACGGCTCAGGAGCTTCATGAAGTATTCGCGGAATGGAACAGGGGCGAGCTTGACAGCTACCTTATCGAAATAACCAGCGATATTTTCACGAAGACCGATCCGGAAACGGGCAAACCGATGGTGGAAGTCATACTGGACAAGGCAGGGCAGAAAGGTACCGGGAAATGGACAAGCAAGAGCGCCCTGGACCTTGGTATCTCCACCCCGGTCATAACGGAAGCGGTCTTTGCCCGTTGTATTTCAGCCATCAAGGATGAAAGGGCTGCAGCAAGCAAAGTATTCAAAGAGCCGTCCGTCGGTGCGTTCAGCGGCGACAGGAAGAGCTTTGTCGAATCTGTGAGGCGCGCATTGTATGCCAGCAAGATATGCTCATATGCGCAGGGATTCGCCCTTATGAAAGCTGCGGCACAGGAATATGGCTGGGATCTTGATTTCGGCAGGATAGCGATGATATTCAGGGGAGGCTGCATAATCAGGGCCCAATTCCTGCACAGGATCAAGGAAGCGTTCGATAAGGACCCTGATCTGGCAAACCTGATGCTTGCACCGTATTTCAAAGAAATACTCGAAAAATACCAGGAAGACTGGCGCAAGGCAGTGGCGGCCGCCGTGATGCATGGCATTCCGGCACCGGCGATGTCCAGCGCGCTTGCATATTTCGACAGCTACAGGAGCGAAAGGCTGCCCGCCAATCTGCTCCAGGCACAAAGGGACTATTTCGGAGCCCATATGTTTGAGCGTGTAGACAAGCCGCGCGGAGAATTCTTCCACTTCAACTGGACTGAGCATGGGGGCAAAACTTCCGCTTCCGCTTATAACGCCTGACCGTGCTTATGCCAATGGATCATGGCAGGGGCAATTTTGAAATTCGGGTACAACGGTTTGATACAGCAAGAAGCGTGACCGGAAAGGTATGGTACAGTCCGATATTTCAGGCTGCCGTATGCCTTAGCCGCATATTTATATGAAAGGGTGCTTGCCGTGGAAAGCATCACTGGGAAAACGATCATTATGGATGATATCATCGTCATCGATGATGTCTGCAATGGCACGAAAAATGATGGCACTGTCGCCGATAAAGGTATAAACGACGCGGAACTCAGGAAGGCCCTGGAACTGAGCATGGAACGGTGCAGGAAAAGTATCGGGCATCCGAAAAAGGTGCTGCTGATCCCGCCTGATTTCACAAGGATGCATTCAGGTGCGGGGCGAATCACGGCCATCTATTATGAAATGCTCAAAGGCAGCTGCCATGTAGATATTATGCCTGCCCTCGGGACCCATGAGCCGATGACGCCGGCGGAAATCGACGAGTTTTTCGGCAATGGCGTTCCCCATGAGGCATTCATCGTCCACAACTGGAGGAAAGATGTGGTGAAGATCGGCCAGGTTCCTGCGGATTATGTGAAACAGGTCTCCGAAGGGCTTGTATCGGACCCGGTGGATGTGGAAGTGAACAGGCGCATCGTGGACGGAACATACGACCTGATCATTTCCATCGGCCAGGTCGTGCCGCACGAAGTGGTGGGAATGGCCAACTACAGCAAAAACATATTCGTCGGGTGCGGCGGCAGCGGCATGATAAGCCAGTCCCATATGCTGGGTGCTTTTTACGGGCTCGAGAGGATCATGGGACGCGACCATTCCCCTGTACGTAAGGTATTTGACTATGCCCAGGAACATTTCCTCAATAGTGTTCTCCTGATGTATGTGCTGACCGTGACGACTCAGAACGAAGGCAAAGTGGCAATCCATGGCCTGTTTGCGGGCAGCAGCCGGAGGATCTTTGAAGAAGCGGTGAAACTCAGCCAGCAGAAAAACATTATTTTCGTAGACAAGCCGCTGAAAAAGGCAGTCGTCTGGCTCGATGAAAAGGAGTTCAAGAGTACGTGGCTGGGCAACAAGGCTGTCTACAGGACCAGGATGGCTATAGACGACGGAGGCGAGTTGGTCGTAATTGCGCCTGGCGTCAGAAAGTTCGGCGAAGATGATGAAAACGACCGGCTGATCAGGAAATACGGATATGTGGGAAGGGAGAAGGTACTGCAGCTGGTCAGGGAACATGATGACCTCAGGAACAACCTCTCCGTTGCGGCGCACCTGATACATGGTTCATCTGACGGCCGCTTCAGGATCACATATGCTCCCGGCAGGCTGACGAAGCAGGAGACAGAATCCGTCGGCTTTGAGTATGCGGATATACGTGAGGCCATCGGGCGTTATGATCCCGTTAAACTAAAAGATGGCTTCAATACCATGCCCGACGGCGAGGTAATATATTATATCAGCAATCCGGCGCTCGGTCTCTGGGTCTGCCGGGACAGGTTCGCGCATGAGTGAAACATGTCAGGCACAAGGAAGGAAACTGTGCCGCCGAGGGAACCGCGCGGCTTTGAAATTTGACTGCAAGGTGCAAACGGCATGCAGCAACCAACTGAGTACCTGAATTTTGGGGTGCCAGGCGCAGATGGCGTGCAGCAGCCCGCATAAAGACGGCTGTTTACGGATACACGCGCAAAATGCCAGACATTCTGATTTAAAGGAGAATGTGTTATGAAGAAATTCATGGACGAGAATTTCCTGCTGCATAATGAAACAGCAGCCATCCTTTATCATGAATATGCTGCTGAAATGCC
>DAOSCC010000256.1:0-3003 GCA_035361135.1 Clostridiales bacterium
CAGATAATACATAGCGCATTGAATGGCTGATAAACAGAAAATTTACAGAATATACAACTTATATAAAGGTAAATATTCCACATCATAAATACGAGGCGATAATAGATATCTCACGCCTCGCTGAAACGTGCTGGGGTAAGGAAAATTTCCTGAAATCGGGGATTTTTCTTTGAATGATGCGTTATATGGACGTGATATGGAGGCCTGTATGAAATCGCACATGCACAAATTCAAATTCGACTGCAGACTGACAAACGGCCATAACCACAGGCTGCTTGGATATGCAAGCGGAATGGTGGGCATCGGCAGCTTCCATTTTCACTTTTATTATGGTGTTTCATCCTACCGCGACCATACCCATTATTTCTGCGGAGTGACTGGAATGCCCCATAAGACCGAAAACGGGCACATACACAAGATGGAAGGCATACTGGAATACAATGACTCGCACGAACATGTTTACAAAGGGTATACCTTCGAGGAGATATCATATATCCCTTCCGCCAGCGTCATCGGTTTTGTCCGCTGAACCGCAGATCCGCAGTCCCTTCGCCGGAATGACCGCACTGCCAGCCATTGGCAATGACGCATTTGCCGTGATATGAAAATGACCCGCCAAACGCTGGTCTCGTTTGCGGGCCTCTCATTGTTCACTTGCTTACAGGTACAAATAAATTTTGCTCAATATTCCATTCCTATTTTCAGCGCTTTCATTTCATCAGGGATCAGATAATGCTTTTTTTCAGGCAGTACCTTTTTCAGCCCTCGTTCAAAATTCTCCGGCGAAACGACTCCTGTTTCCTTAATAAGCTTACCGAGCATGATTATGTTTGCAAAAGCCAGGTTTCCCATATCAGAGGCGATTTGTGTCGCCGGTATAGCAAATGCCCTTATGTCCTTCCTGGCCGGTTCCCTGTTTACCAGTGAGCTGTCATACAGCAGTATCCCGTCCGGCTCGATATAATTCTCGAACTTGTCCATCGACGGCCTGTTCATTGCCATTACAACAGTCGCGCTGTTCAGTATCGGTGAACCTATGGGTTCGTCAGACACGATGACATGACAGTTGGAAGTGCCTCCGCGCATTTCCGGGCCATAGGAAGGAAGGAAGGAAACAAACTTGTCCTCCATTATCCCTGCGTATGCCATCAGTTTTCCGGCTGCCTGGATCCCCTGGCCGCCAAATCCTGCAAAAATCATATCAGTCTGAGCCATATGCTACACCTCCAGATCCTTTCCCTTGAAGTTGCCAAGCGGATATTGCGGTATCATCTTCTCCTCGATCCATTTGAGCGCGTTTACAGGATCGATCCCCCAGTTGGTCGGGCATGAAGAAAGGACTTCCACTATGGAGAAGCCGAGTCCTGCCATCTGGACCTGGAATGCTTTTTTTATTGCCTTTTTGGCATTCTTTATATTTTTGATATCATGCATGGATACACGCTCTACATAGGCTGCTCCCTTAAGCGTGGAAAGCATTTCGCACACATTCAGCGGATATCCGTGGAGTTGAGGTTCCCTGCCAAAAGGTGTGGTAGTAGTCACCTGTCCGATAAGCGTGGTCGGGGCCATCTGTCCAGACGTCATACCATAGATCGCATTGTTGATGAATATGGTCGTTATCTTCTCTCCCCTGTTGGCAGCATGGACGATTTCCGCTGTACCGATAGCAGCAAGATCACCGTCACCCTGATAAGTAAATACCACATCATCAGGATGGACACGCTTGATGCCGGTTGCTACTGCCGGCGCTCTTCCATGGGCAGCCTGTACCATATCGCAGTTGAAATACAAGTAATTGTTATACGCACATCCCACAGGGGATACGCCTATTGTTTTCCCCTCTATACCAAGCTCGTCGATCACTTCTGCTATCAGACGGTGCACGATGCCATGCGTGCAGCCCGGACAGTAATGCAGCTGAGTCTCTCTCAAGGCATGAGGCCTCTGAAATACTATAGCCATTGTCATTCCCCTTTACTTCAGAATTTCCCTGATTTTTTCGTATATTTCCTTCTGGGTCGGTATCATGCCGCCCATCCTTCCAAGGAAGTGCACAGGCCTTTTGCCGTTCACCGCCAGTCTGACATCCTCGACCATCTGGCCAGCACTCATTTCCACAGAAAGGAATGCCTGCGGGACTTCCGCATATTTTTCGAAAGCTGCCGTCGGGAAAGGCCACAACGTTATCGGTCTGATCAGTCCGACCTTTATTCCGTCTTTTTCGGCAGTTTTTATCACATTCTTAATTATCCTTGCCACAGTTCCGTATGCAGCTACGATAATATCAGCTCCATCGCAGTTGAAAACTTCGACTCTCGTCTCATTCGCAGCTATTTTCCTGTATTTTTCCTGCAGCTTCAGGTTGTGCTTTTCCAGGACCTCGGGATCTATATATATGGAAGTGATTATATTATGATCCCTTTTCATCTCCGTACCTGTCACTGCCCAACTCTTGTCTGCCTGATATATCTCTTCCTTGTCCTTGAACTCTACGGCTTCCATCATCTGTCCGATCATACCGTCGCCCATTATCATGCACAGGGTGCGGTATTTATCTGCTATATTGAAAGCTTCCACCACAAGTTCATACAGTTCCTGGACGCCGCTGGGCGCAAGTACCACCATTCTGTAGTCGCCGTGTCCTCCGCCTTTCGTAGCCTGGAAATAGTCGCCCTGAGATGCAAGTATGCCGCCAAGTCCCGGGCCTGCTCTCATAATATTTATGATTACAGCCGGCAATTCGGCGCAGGCCGCATATGATATTGCTTCCTGCTTCAGGCTTATGCCCGGGCTTGAGGACGATGTCATCACTCTCGCCCCCGCACTGGCTGCGCCGTATACCATGTTCATCGCCGCCACTTCACTCTCGGCCTGTATGAAAGTACCCCCGTACTGGGGCATCTTTTTTGCAAAATAATGAGCTATCTCTGGCTGAGGTGTTGTAGTGTAACCGAAGTAATGCCTGCAGCCCGCTCTCAATGCGGCTTCAGCGATCACCTC
>DAOSCC010000257.1:0-2971 GCA_035361135.1 Clostridiales bacterium
AGTGACGGTAAGGTGCGTCGTCCCGCTGCGCAGGCATGCTTCCGCCGACAGCACGCCGAAATAGGACGGAAGAGTCCCCGAAGAAGCTGAATGATTTCGAAGATGTCATCGGAAATCGATGAATGGTATCATCATAATTAAGACAGTGTATCAGAAAGCCATGCTCTGGAAATCCATGCAACGGAAAAACCTGCTTGTATGCGTTCAAGCAGGTTTTTCTGCAAATCGTACTTTCGTGTTCAGTACAGGCAAAATCCCCAATGCCAGGGTAAACGGCGATATTCCATGAAATCAAGGTTCCAGGCGGTTTATGTCCCGCGGGAACATCGCAGCGTACCTGACATTCTGCAGCCCCAGAAGCCGGGCTGTGAAGCGTTCTAGGCCGAGACCCAGCCCGCCGTGCGGCGGCAGCCCGTATTTATGTGCCATGAGGTAGCTTGAGAACTTATCGACATCCATACCGAGCCTGCGCATTTTTGCAACCTGCACGTTGTAATCGTGGATCCTCTGCCCGCCTGTCGTGATCTCCATGCCCCTGAATATCAGGTCGAAACTGTCGGTATATTCCGGATCGTCCTTCGAATCCTGCGTATAGAACGGCCGCTTGGATGATTTGAACCCTGTTACGAAGACAAAGTCGCTTCCGGTTTGTTTTTTGATTATCTCACTCAGGAGCTTTTCTTCCTCCGGGTCGAAGTCCTCATAATCTGTGATTTCACGGTGATATGCATCCGATATCATCTGTTTTGCTTCAACGAAGCTGACTGCGGGGATATCGTCAGCCGTGGGGATCTCAGCCTTGAGCATCGCCAGTTCATCGGCGTAATGCTCCTTCAGGTAATCAAAAGTGTAAGCAAGCATCTTCGTTTCCATACGCATCAAGTCGGTAAAGTCCTTTATGAAGCCCATTTCAAGGTCAACGCTCGTGTACTCGTTCAGGTGGCGCGAAGTGTCATGCTTTTCAGCCCGGAACACCGGCGCGATCTCGTATACCCTCTCGAAAACACCGACCATGATCTGTTTATAGAACTGCGGGCTCTGGGCAAGATATGCTTCCCGGCCGAAATAATCCAGCCTGAATATATTAGCTCCTCCTTCAGCCCCGCTGAAAACTATTTTTGGCGTATGGATCTCGGTAAAGCCATTTTCGCCCAGGAAACTCCTGAATCCAGCGCAGATGCCCTCCTGGACCTTGAAAATCGCACGTTCTTTTATGTTGCGGAGCGTTATCGGGCGGAAGTCCAGCAGGGTCTCAATGGACGCATTTACCTCCCTGTTGTTTATTACCACGGGCATTTCTTCAGCAGGGCAGGACAGTGCCTCAAAACTGATGATCCTTATCTCTGTACCGGTCCTGCTCCGCTCATCCCTGACCACTTCGCCCCTGATGATGACGCTCATGTTCTCTTTCAGTTCGCTTAAGGGGAATGTCGAGAAATCACCGGAATGGATACACTGCACCAGGGCTCTTTTGGTTCTGAGCAATACAAATGCAAAGCCGGACATTTCGCGGATCTTGTATACGATCCCATGGATCTGCACTGTCTGGCCTATATGGTTTATAAGTTCTTCCGCCTCGACATGGGCGGAAGCGAGTTCACCCTTTATAGTCAACATGTATAACATCTCCTTATCTCGAAATTCTGAGCCAACTCAAAATAACAAATCGTTTCAAACGTTCAAATTCAATATTTCAAGCAACATAGCAAATCCCGTATTTGGGATCAGGCAACAGCAGATCCACTGTCACACAGATCCATTCCGGCATGGTCAGCATGCCGCATACTACCACATCCCTTCAAATAAAAACACCGCATCGGTATCGATAATCCGTACCAGTGCGGTGATATGATGCAAGTATAAGGGAAAGACCATACCAGCAGCCACACAGGTACAGAGCCGAAAGCACCTGCACCTGCGGTCTGCGTTAACGCCGACTCATAGGTGCAAGTGCTGCATATCAGTATCCTTTTTATGGCTGAAATAATGCAGCATGGTATTTCCTTCCTTCATGGCATTGATATATATTTATTATAAATAATATCACAAAAATTTGATAAAGCAATCTTTTTCAGGCGAACCAGCTTTAAGACTGCGTCATGACTTTGCCTAATGCGCGGCTTTTTCAGGAGAAAGGATCATTTCAATAACAGTTTTACTGTTTTCTATATCATGGTCGTTCGGATTTGCTATTTCCGCCCTGTTGGTCAATCCGCAGATCCTTTTTTTTGTATCCCCGAATTTTACGACCCTGTTATTCGGGCACTTGCACAGCCTTTCCGGGAATTTGCCGCAATACCAGTCAAAAAGCTCTGGATTGAATAATTTGAGTTTTTCGCCGAATTTCGTTATGTTCTTCGTATTACTGAAATAAATGCAAAGCTTGAAATAATCAGGTTCGGCATAGAAGCCGAAAACATTCCTGCCTTTCAGCATAAAATCGACCTTCCAGTCAAAGCCTGACGTTATATTTCTCAATGGTTTGACTTTGTACCTGATCTTTTGCCCTTTGAACGACTTAAGGATCGAATCGACATATCCGGCATGTTCCTCTTTCATGGTCTTCCTGACGTCGCCGATTTCCGGCATGGCCCTGTAATAGCCCTTATAGTCCAGGCGAAGATAATTCATATATTTGTACTTGCTCCTGGGTGCATTGCATAGGACCCAAAGTCCCAGAAACATCTTAGGATAATTCATTGACGTGATGCAATATTTACCGCCAACTTCGTTCATTTGCAGCCCCAGGTCCAGGATCGCCCTGAAGCGGTGACCGTTTTCCTTGTATACATGGGATCTGCTGAAGGACTTCATAACATCGTCAAAGTCCGACTTTGATATCACCAGTGCGTAATCTGCGCTGCATATTTCGTCTGCTGCATTTCCAAGCTTGTAAAACACCTCGGGATAAAACTGTATGGCTTGCTGGAAAGTGTTCCGGAGCTTGCATTCTTTTGGATCTGCAGCATGC
>DAOSCC010000258.1:0-2960 GCA_035361135.1 Clostridiales bacterium
CGAGCCTCGACCGCAGGAGAGCGGGCAGGACTGCACCGGCCCACGGCCTGTATCTAGCCGAAGTATTCTACTGATGATTTTATGACGGACAGTTTCCGGAACGGAGGTTTATTGCTTTTCCGGCGGAAGTGTTTCCGGTTTTGAAATTTCAGTTTTACCGGGTATGAAGTTTCCTGACGGATCCGGAACTGGAGATTCCATGTGAAAGTCCGGGATAAGCAGCAATTGGATCGTGATAAAATGGCCCGGGCAGATTATCGAGAGATCCGGATAAACCATCGATAAATTTCAGGCGGAAAGTTGCCTGAAATTTTCTTTATACCAGGGGGGGACCTGTGAGTTCCCGACGTATATACATATGAAGGCCTTCGGCGGTATATCTTTTCACTGCATGGGAGAGGAGCCAATGGATGAAAGACAATTGATCGATAAAATCAAACGGAAACCCAGGGACGGGCTGATCGACGCATTTGATTCATTCGGCCCGATGGTGAAGGCCATCACTGTTAAGGTCCTTGGAAAAAGCAGTTCCGAAGATGTTGAGGAGTGCGTATCGGATACGTTCGTCAAGCTGTGGCAGTCGATCGGATCATATGATGAGCGGAAGGGGAGCCTGAAATCCTTTATTGCCGCGATAGCGCGCAACACGGCAATAGACAGGTACAGAAAGAACAGGTCGGGAATCGCGTCTCTCCCGATCGACGGCCTGGACGAAGCTTCTCCCCAGGATACGGAAACTGCAGCTATTAAAAGGATCGACAGTGATCTGGTCAGGGACGCTGTAAGAGATTTGGCGGAACCTGACAGGGAGATTTTTTTCAGGAGGTTTTTCCTGTCGGAAACGATCAGCGACATAGCCAACAAGATGGATCTTAAAAACAAGCGGGTCGAAAAAAAGACTGTACAAAGGCAGGCAAAAACTGCGCGATATGCTGATCAACAGAGGGATCAATTACTGAAGGGGATGATCATATGTTTGACGGTTACATGAAGGATACTGAAATGGATATTGTAGAAGAGCCTATAAGCGATATCGAAGCTGCACGCATCAAAAAAATGATCGTGAAAAAAGTTGGCCGAAAGCAGGGCACCATGAAGAAAAGGATGGCTGCGGCTCTTGCGGCATGCTGCCTTATGCTGACCGGTGTGACGGCATTTGCTTTTACAGGACTGAATATTGCCGAGGCGTTTCGGGCGATTTTCGGAGAAAAGGCATCCTACCTTGAAAATATATACCCTATCGAACAGGGCGTTTCGAACGCAGGACTGACTGTTACAGTCCGAGGAGCGGCAGGATACGACAAGGTCGCGTT
This sequence comes from Clostridiales bacterium, assembly GCA_035361135.1. Lineage (GTDB taxonomy): Bacteria > Bacillota > Clostridia > Acetivibrionales > DTU013 > DTU013. The sequence goes on from DAOSCC010000258.1 coordinate 1,314, forward strand.
CATGCTGGTGGAAATCGCCCGGGACGACGGAAAACCATTCATTGGCGATAATCTGGAAACCGCGGTCACGTCCCTGGACGTTGAAGGGCTTTCCGATTACAGTGTCGGTTCATCCGGCGTAAGTGTCGTTGACGGCAAGGCCGTAATTACATTCAACCTGCAGTCGACGGAGGAGCTGAAAGGCAGGAATGTCTCCATAAATATCGGTGATATCTGTTACAGGGAACTGAAATTTGAAAAAGCATCGCTTGATTTATTGGACGACCTGGGACTTCCGCAGGCTGATGCTGAGGACCTGGTCGAAAACACAGCAAAGACAGCGGGATATGTAAGCAGATATGAACCCAGGAGCACAAGGAAGCCATTCTTTGCAGAATACGTGAGGAATGCGGCGCTGATCCCCGAAAAAATCGCAGCAAGCCAGGATCTCGGTCTGCCGCTGCTGGCGGGGAAACCGGGATTGCTGCTGGATACGGCATCCTTTGTCGACGGCAAACTCCATGTCCGGGTATTGAATATGTCAGCCGGCTATGACCGCGATGAGGTCCTTTTGTACATGATGGATCCTCTGACCGGCGGCATCGCTCCGATGATGGTCTGGAACGAGCCTGCTGAAGACATGAATGCGATGTATTATGTTTATGACATTTCGGATGTTTCGCAACTGGAACAGTATGAGCCGATGGTCGAGTATTATGGGGAATATGAGACTTTCGAGGGCAGCTGGAACGTGAAATTCGTCCTGGACAATGATGCGGAAGGACCTGATTTCCGGCCGGCCGTTGACATGCAGGGCTACGATGACAGCCTTGTCCTGGATGAGATCTATGTAACGCCAACTGCCACTTATGTCAGGTTCCTGCCCAAAGACAGCCAAAAAGTCGAAGTGGGTCTATCCCTGACGGCAGATATAAGGATGAAAGATGGCAGTTATATACATTACAACAACTGCTCCTGTTCTTCGCTCAACCAGGAGTACCTGGAATTTACAGGCTTCTATGATCCTATCGATGTAAGTGATATAGATGCGATAACCGTAAAAAGCTGGGACCAGCAAATAAATGATCAGACAGACAGATGGTATAATGAAACGTTCAGGTATATCGACTGAAAATGTTTTGTCCAGGTTCGGCGAGAACAGTTACCGCACAAATTTCCGGGTGTATTTGCCGCACGGATCCATTGAACTTGCAGCGAGGCAGTGTAAATAGCTTTTACTCTGAAAAACTGCTGAAGTGAGGGAACATGCTCACAATCGAAAAGTCGCTCACGGACCGGTGATCCATTACAGGAGCACTCAGCGGTACCGTTACAGGACCAGGGCCAGCCCTGGTCCTTTTTTACGGCTAATTTTGCGATATGCAGGTGAATATTAACGTAATTTTTGATACAATTGCAGGGCATGCTGAAGCGTTTGTGACGATCGCCGCATTAAACAAAGATGGCAGGAATGAAGACAACTACAGACAGTGAAGATAGGACAGAAGAGAGTTTTCGGACTGGGACAATGGTATTTTGGAATGGTTCCAAACCGGGGAAATGGGACCGGGACGCAGGATCTGACATGAAGAACCGGATCCGGAGCAAGTCTGAAAAAGTGAAATGACGGACGATTATAAGGGAGATATGGGTATATTAAGGCTATAA
>DAOSCC010000259.1:0-2939 GCA_035361135.1 Clostridiales bacterium
GATTCAGATGCCCGCTGTCCGCCAGCAGCCTGTAGCCCAGTTTCGGAGACGATTCTATGCTATATCCTTCATTCCTGAGTTCTTTTATGTGCTTCCAGACGGCAGACCTTGAAATGCCGAAACGCGATCCTATGTCGACTCCCGTAATATAATCGGAACCAGCTTCCTTTAAAAGTTTCAGAATCTCATATCTCATTGGGTCCTCCCAGGTGCATTGAATATGTATGGCTTTTTGCTCTCTTTCAGTATGAATACGGCAGGACTGTCAGCGCCGTCGCATACCATGTCGGCTTCCCCCTGGCTGCATAACCATTTGAAGTACAGGTAAAGGAATGTGTCATCCAGGTCGCTGTGCTCTTCCCTGAGCTGCGCGGTCAGGTTGCCGAGGTAAAGCTCCCGCGAATTGGTGTACAATACCGGCGTGTCGAGCATTTTGCCAGTCACGCTTACCTGTTCGCCCAGCACAGTGCTGGTGACAAGCGCTTCAGGGAACCTGTAGTCGCCTAATCTGTAAGACATGACCGGTATTATGGATTCCTCATATAACCTCATAGCTCCGGGATTCCTGCGGCCGGCTTCGTAAAGCGATCTGTCGGCCACATAGCAGTATTTCGGAGGTATCTCGAGCTTAAGGCACTTGTACTCGCTGGATATGAATTTTTCGTACTCGTCCCTTGGGTTCAGCAGTGCAGTGATACATTTCCTCCAGGTCCCGTCTATACATAGCTCACGGCTGTACCACTCAGAGAGTTTTATCCCGCAGTCTACAGCGTCGCCGGCCCTGCCTGCAGGCATATAAAAATATACCTCTACCACACTATCACCTCCGTGACGATGCGGAGCCATCCTGCATCGGGATCATCCCGCTTAACGTATCCCAACTTTTATTCTACTGTAACGCTGCTGTCTGTTCAACCATTTATCCACAGCCCCTGGCCATTAACCGTGCCTGTGCAGGCACGGGCGCCGACGCATGCGGCTGTCTCCAGCCTGTCTTCCCTATTGCCTGAATGGCGGGAAATGTCATCTTGTATTGAATGTAGCGCTGATATTACTTATAATAGTCTTATACAGGACCAGTTTTGTACAAAACATGATGAAATCGTAATTTTGAATGGAGGTATCATAATGTCATTCCTGGAAAACCTGGGCAAAAAAGTGGGTGAAGCCGCACAGGCAGCCGCGAAGAAATCCAGCGAACTCGTCGAGGTCACCAAGCTCAACGCAAACATCAACTCCGAAGAAGACAAGATCCAGAAGCTTTATGCACAGATCGGAAAGACGATTTTCGAGAAATTCGAACAGACCGGTACAGCAGAAGACATAGTAAAGGAAGCCTGCGAGCAGATCGTTGCTCATAAGGAGAATATCAAGGCTCTCAGGGAAAAGATCGCCGAGGTCAAAGGCATAAAACAATGCATCAATTGCGGAGCCGAAATGGAAAGGACCCAGTTGTTCTGCGCCAAATGCGGAACCAGGAACGATTTGCCCCAGCAGCCTGCTGAAACCCAGCCGGCAGAACAGGCCGCTGCTCCGGCCCCGACCTGTCCCTCCTGCAACGCAGAACTGGCTCCCGGTTCATTATTCTGCACCAATTGCGGTACAAAGCTGTGATGCGGTGACAAATACATAACTTATCCCATATCAAAAGGGCGGTGTTTCATCCGCCCTTTATTAAGGTATGGGGATACTCCTCGACAAGGTATGCGTGATATTCCTCAACCATAGAGGAATAATTCTTTGCCGAGGAGCGTCGCCATACCTTTTTCTGCGATGAATGTCCCCTTTTCTGTGGGGACGGTCCATGATCCTTACCCCGTTGCCGACCGGTGTATCCCAGGCTTGCCTGCCTTCCCGGCGCCCGGGCCGGCAAGTCCCATGGACTTCCGATATTTCTCTATTACTTCGACTGCAGAATCGAGTTCTTCATAAAACATAACGATCATTTCACCCGGCACGGCATCCATGATGGCTCTTTTAAGCGCCAGGTCCTCCTGGTATATGACGGAGATCCTGTCCTTATCCATACCCGCCTCTATGGCGCCGCTGTACAGAAGGTCGGCTACCTCCCCGGCATCTCTCCCCCTGAGATCGCTGTCTTCCTTGATGTAAAGCTTGGAGAAAAAGCTGCCGCAGATCCGTCCGACTTCAATGATGCTCTCATCCCTCCTGTCGCCGGGCATGCCAATCACACCTGTATATATGGGGGCGTTGAAACTCTTTATCATATCGATGACTGCGCTGTAACCCGCCTTATTATGGCCGTAATCGAGCATGACGGAAAATTCTCCCATGTCAAAGATGTTGAACCTGCCGGGATTCACATCCAGATCGGGTTTGAAACTCATTATGCCCTTCCTGATAACGGCAGCGGATATGCCAAGCGCCAGAAGCGCCGACACGGCAGCAAGCGAATTCTCTATATTGCACGCTGCCTTGCCTCCAAAAGTGATCGGGATATCGCTGATCCGTACAATATGTTTCTCGATCCCTGAAACAAAAGCATATATGGAACCGTCCCTGACATATACCGCATCACGGCCGTCCCTCATCCATTTCCGGATCATGAGACTGCCGCTGTCCGACGAAAACAGCAGAGGCCTGCAATTGATCCTGCCGAGTATGAAAGGCGTCATTTCATCGTCCGCGTTCAGTACGGCGGTCCCTTCGGGTTTGACAGCTTCAGCGACCAGCGATTTGACCTTTGCCAGTTCCTCTTTCGTGTTTATGCCGTCAAGCCCGAGATGGTCGTCACTTATATTGATGATGACCCCTACATCGGCAAGGTCATAGCCAAGGCCTCTTTTTATGATGCCTCCCCGTGCGGTCTCAAGCACTGCGGCTTCCACCCTTGTGTCGCCCAGCACCCGCGCAGCGCTCAAAGCGCCGGTATTGTCTCCCTTCTGGATGCATTCGTCTCCAATGAATATGCCTCCCGT
>DAOSCC010000260.1:0-2916 GCA_035361135.1 Clostridiales bacterium
AATGCCCGGACACAGCAGCCCCGGGCTTCTGAACAACCCTTCGGACGGTACAGAAAGACATAATTCCAACGGACTTTTGCTGGTTTCAAAAGCCAGTATTGCAATAAAAGAAGGACAGGCAACCAAAAATCCCAACGCGGCAAAGCTGCACACATATCCGGGTATTGTCTATGCACTTCCTGGCTCCACTGTAGAGTTTTCAGTTCTGGCGACCGATGAAAGCTATCTGCCCACAGCTGTGCCACAGCAGATAACATGGGCCAGCAGCGCCGGGAAGATAGACTCTCAGGGCAGGCTCACAGTTGGAAACAATCCTGGCAAATATGCGGTTCTGGCTGTCAGCGGCCTCATTGCAGGTGCCTCGGAGATAGTGATACCTGATAAAATAACTTCATTAAAACCGTCCAAAAGCGTTATAACTCTTCTTCCGGGGGATGTCATCGACTTAAGCTGCGAAGCCTATTACCAGAACATGAAAGTTGTAAGCACAGACAGCTCCTTTACCTGGGAGGTCGAAGGAAATATCGGGACTATCACCCCTGAAGGAGTCTTCACCATGTCGAAGGATGCCCAGGGAAGCGGACGTATCAGGGTCAGCTATGGAAACACCAGCGCATATATAAATGTGATAGTTCCTGCCACACCGAATGCTATCGAGGATTTCGAAGGCGCATTCGGCTGGGGATACACTACGGTCAGGGCTAAGTCTGCCAATGTATCTGTCGTTCAGGATCCTTCACTGGCAAGATCGGGCAGCGGCGTTCTGAAGATGGATTATGATTTTACCCTTGGAAACGGCGTTGAAAAAGGTGTTGCAGGAGTTTACGCATATACACTGAATCCAAATACCAAAACAAAGACCGAGTTATCCTTGAATGGAAATCCTGTCGCCATAGGCATGTGGGTCTACGGTGACAACAGCAAGTCGTGGCTGCGTGCAAGCGTCCGTGATGGCAGCGGCCAGAGCTTCTATATCGATTTCACACCTGACTACAATCCGAACACCGGAACAGGCGGAATAGACTGGACGGGCTGGAGATATGTCGAAGCGAAGATACCTTCAGGCAGGAAAGGGCCGTTCGTTCTAGAGACACCTATAAGAGTGATGTGTTCAAGAGACGAAATGAGAACGAAGGGAACACTGTACTTTGACCAGTTAAGAGCCGTCTACTCAGGCGAAGAAGCTGTTCAGGAGACAGTAGTCAAAATAACCTCGCCTGCTGACAATGCTGTTATCAATACCGGCAGGATACCGCTGACGGCAGAAATCATCACTGATCCCAAAGGAACCGGCGTCGATCCGAACAGCATACAGGTGCTGCTCGACGGAGTCGTTTTGTCGGGACTGACCATTACCGGCAACAGTAATATATCGATCAAAGGTGAGCTGGGTACCGAGCTGCCTCTGGCCGATGGCTACCACACCCTTGTGGTCAGCTACACCGACTTCTCCGGCAAGAACGGGTCGAAAGCAATTACCTTTACGGTAGATACGGGAGCGCCGAGGGTCATCGCGACCACGACGCCCACTGTGACAGAGGGAGGCAGCTTCACGACCGCGCTGGAGATCAAGAACCCGAAAACATTGAGAAAAATATATGCAGATATCATATATGACACAAATGCTGTTGAAGTAGTGGATGCCGACAGCAAAACAGCAGGTCTTCAGGTGGCGCTGGAGCCCTGGGTATCGAAGGGCAAGGTCATTACTCATAGAGTGGATGCGACCAACGGACGCATTACACTTGAGATAGACAATCTGACCAATCTGTCGGCTGAAGCCACTGCTAAGCTTGGAACCATAACATTTAAGGCAAAGCCCGGATTCCAGGATAATACCCAGATCAAGCTTCGTCTGGGAGCCATGATAGTAGGAAGCAATCCCTCCAGCCAGAGGTTCAACCTGCCTGATATGAACGTGACCATGGAATATGCGCTGTCGCTTAAGGTTGAAGGGATCAGGCCGGGAGAGACCACTGTCATAACTGTTACCGACAAGAGCGGAAATCCTGTAGAAAACGCCGACATCTATCTCAATGATATATCATATCCTTTCTGGAAGACCGATAAGAACGGACAGGTGGTCACCAACCTTATCGCTCCCATGCTTGAACGTGAGCCTCTGAAGATCAGAGCCAAAAAGGATGGGCAGATCAGTAAAGCTATAATTTTGGGACAATAGCGAAGGACATAATAGAACCGGGGATAAGTCTTTGGAATAGTATATCAGTACAAAGACTTTCCCCGGGGAGTGTTATGCGCAAAAGCAATTTTGAGGCCGAAATATACAGGCTGGTCATTTTAGCCGCGCTGGTAGCGATAATAGGCGATATAATCGATCTGATTATCGCATGCAAGCAATATTGCTATGCTCTGAAAGGCAAGACCGACGATGCCATCGAGATAGAGCCTTTCATTCTTTGATCATCATTCAGTTTGCCAAATACTCAAATATCTCCTGAAGGCTTTTCCCCTTCAGCATACCGCTGACTCTTTCGACTTCCGACTGAACTATCTCACTCAATGCTTTCTGACCAAGGATTTCAACAGGCGCGAGATCGTCTGTCAAAACAAGTTTTGTATCGGTGATTTCAACGAGATGACTGCTGATATATCGGGAAATATTATACAAGTCATGATCCAGAGGGATCTGGTTTGCAGTATTGTTTTTATAATTTTCGATCATATCATTGTCATCGCTTGCAAAAAGCAGCGAGTTGGTGACAACCGACAGATCGGCCCTGTATACCTTATTGAAAAGGCTTTTTACGGTGTTCGCAAGATATTCGGGGACACCTGTAAAGCTTCCTGATTTCATATTGACATTCACGATCAGTACTCCGCCGGGCTTCAGATGATCTTTTACTATCTTAAAAAATTCCACGGTGGACATGTGGAAAGGCACGGTAATATCCT
>DAOSCC010000261.1:0-2910 GCA_035361135.1 Clostridiales bacterium
AGTAGAACATCATGTTTTCCGGTCGCTGAGCATTATATAGTTTTGAGGGTGCAAAGGGAGAAAGGCCCGGTGACACTCCTGCGTAACAGGTATTCCTTTATGGCTGAGGAATGTCACGCATGTGGATAAGACCGGTTGCACTTGAAAAGTTTATATGTTTCTGGTGGAAATAACGAGAAGGACACACCCGTTCCCATCCCGAACACGGAAGTTAAGCTTCTCAGTGCCGACGATACTTGGCTGGAGACGGCCTGGGAAAATAGGTCTCCGCCAGAATTATATTCCTCAATAGCTCAGTCGGTAGAGCATGCGGCTGTTAACCGCAGGGTCGTAGGTTCGAGTCCTACTTGAGGAGCCACGCAAAAACCCCGCTCAAAAGGCGGGGTTTTTGGGTTGAAGGTGCGGTGACATTCCTCTGCAAGAGGTATTCCTTTATGGTTGAGGAATGTCACGCGTTTGCTTTCTCCGCTTTTATTACGGCTTCCTCAAGCGTCATGCCCGTGAACTCCTGTGCCCTGAACAGCCTTCCGCTTTTCCTGTCGTTGACGAAAACGCCCACGATCACGCCCGGCAATGCGCTTTCTGGCGAGTTGGGCGCATGCTGGCCGCCCATATCGGTCCTGCACCATCCCGGGTCGGTAAGGCTGATGATTACATCAGTCCCATCCACTGTTGCGGCGAGATCCGTGGTGAATTTGTCAAGTGCCGCTTTTGCGGCGGAATAACCGGCCTGCTGCGGTTCGTTGCGGATACCGCTGGTAGTGTTGACGATCCGGCCGAAACCGCGTTCTATCATCCCGGGCAGGAATCTGTAGCAGATCATGGCAGGCGCGATGGTGTTGACCCAAAATGCTGACGTGAAATCCGAAACAGGCGTAGCGAAATAGTCTGTGCGATAGCCCGGCTGTAAACCGGCATTATTCAGCACGATGTCTACCTGGGTGCCTTTTTTGTCTATCTCGTCGAGCATTTTCCCAATGGCTGCAGCGTCAGTCAATTCTGCTTCCACATCATATGCTTCGACGCCCAGCGCCCTTACTTCGGAAAGCACTTTTTTAGTATGCTCTCTTGACCTGCTGTGCAATACCAGGTTGCATCCCTGCCGTGCCATGGATATCGAGGCGAGATAACCGATGCCTCTTGCAGCTCCGGTAATAAATGCCCATTTTCCCCTTACGTTGATCATATTGGTCTCCTTTCAGTTAAATAAGGCATTGCAGCCATGCGCCGGAGTGTTCCGGCAGAAAATGTGCTGCTGCATGCGGCCGTTAGAAGAAATCGTCGTCCGCCAATCTCTATAATACCACAAATATGTGGAAACTTAACGGCCGTATAAGGACCCATCCTTCCGGAGAAATGCCGTATACCCCAGTCTACATAAAGCCTCCACGTTTGACTTACATAGGGCTTCTATACACGGCGGACCGGTTAAGTAGTCGAAATATAGAGATTCGCGGTAAAAATAGCCGAAACCGCCAAAATGAAACTAATATCCGCAGTAAAAGAACTTTTTTGCCTGGACTGGCACAAGACAAAAACCGTACTGTTTCGTTAATATTAATGGGTGTACGGCATATTTGACTACTGCATGTTAAGTACAGGCTGCTCCGAAGGTTGCCGGCCAGGCCCGGAAGTTGCCGGTGCCGGCATCCGCAAGCGCACTGATAGCTTTTACAGCAGCAACTATACAGAAAAAACGATACAATAATACTGATACAAGAACCAAATTGATAAAAGAAAGGAAATCATATGGACATACAGATAATTACGGCCCCGGTCGTCGGCGGGCTTATAGGGCTGATAACAAACGGACTGGCGATCAGGATGATGTTCCGGCCCTTAAAACCCATATATATAGGAAGGTTCAGGCTGCCGTTCACTCCGGGCCTGATCCCGAAAGAGAGGGAAAGGCTCGCGAAATCCATAGGCGAAGTGATAAGCAGGGAACTGATCAACAAGGACACTTTAAAGACGACTTTGCTGTCCGGATCGATGAAGGAGCAATTCAGCGCAAAGCTGGACGAGATCATCGACAAATACAGGAATTCCGGCGATACGGTCGGATCGATAGCAGAAAAGTTCTTTGAAAAGGAGAAAATGCAGGAAAAGCTGGACAATGCAAAGGATGTCCTGGCACAGACAATAACGAAGCGGGCCATTGAACAGGATATAGGCAGGACCATAGTCGACTACGCGTATGACGAGATCATGTCAAAGACGAAGCCTATACTCAAATCGATAACCGCCAGCGCGCTCAACTCCATGAAAAAGCCTTTTGCAAACAGGATAAACGATCTGATCGCCAGCAGGTCGAAGCCTCTTATAGAAAAGTTCCTCGACGGTGAAGCAGATGAGTTAATCAACATGCCGCTGAAAGATATCATAACCAAATACCAGGACAGGCTGCCTGAAGTAAAAGAGTATTTATGGAATGTATATACGGACATAATCACAAAAAAGCTTGAGGGTGTCCTGGATACGGTGGGCATTGCGGAAGTGGTCAGCAACAAGATCAACGATTTTGAGCTTTTGGAGCTTGAAAACCTTGTCACGACATTGATGAGGAAGGAACTGAACGCCCTGATATGGCTGGGCGGACTGCTGGGTTTGATAATGGGATTTGTCAATGTGATTATATGAGGATATGATACATTCTGAAGATGCATTTGCCTGACTGGCAATAGTATTACGATTACTTATACGGCGCTCCGCATCACAGCGCATCAGTATTATTTTTCGTATCGATTTTTCATGATATCCGGCTTCCCATAATATAAGTCCCACAATGAACTGTAATGCAGAAGAATGCGGTACATTCGGCTAAACCGTGTTTGCTTCTCATTTTATTTACCTTTTTTTAATGGGTTTGTGTTATAATATGTGGTATTATGTAATAACTTAGAATATAGT
>DAOSCC010000262.1:0-2897 GCA_035361135.1 Clostridiales bacterium
GCCTGATGTCCGCCTTTTCCTTTCTGGCAAAACCGTTCCGCAGCGCTACAGTGTTTCCGCGTTCAAGTCCTGACAACAGTTCCGACACTTTTTCAGCTTCTCCGTCTGTTATGCTGCCTACCAGATAGACCTGCATCGGGAAAGTCTCAAGCATCGTCCGGTAATGCGCCGTCAGTTCATCGGCAGTAATTCCGGCAAGATCCTCCACAAACCCATAGTCGTATATCTCAAAGGGTTCATTGCGGCACATCTCCTCCATACACCTGTCGACGCTGTAACTCATCTTGTCGTTGACCCTGCCCTCAATCCTTATCCTCAGGTTGTCTTTCTCCTGGGCAAGGTATTCATCGCTGAACCTGCCGTTTACCAGTGCAGGCCTCGCAATGATATCGAAGAGCAGTGACAATGCCGCGGCAAAAGTGTCAGTTCCGTCCGGAACATACTGCTTTGACAGGAATTCCGTGTAAAAGTGGATGATATGCCTCTCGCCTTTTTTTGTCACACCGCAGTCGAAGCTTGCGCCATAAAGGCTTTCAAGTTCCTTCGATATGTCCCGCTGGGTCGGGTATGACATGCTCCCGCGCCTCATGACCGCAGGCAGCAGTGCATTTTTTGTCACGTTCTCTCTTGTGAGATTGTCCTGGAAAAAGAAATGTATGCTGCTAGTTTTGAATTTGTCCGTATTTACCCTGTAAATATCGATCCCGTTGAATGAGGAAACCCTGACCGGCCTTCCCGCATCGAATCCTGTCTCCATCAGAACCTTCCTTCCCACTAAGTTCTTTTATATATTATAACACCTTTAATCAAAGAAAATTTTTCGTTCGTAGAAAAATTTTCTTTCATCAGCGGTGTTTCAACGAGACACCATGCCTTAAGGTCTCGTTATAACGCATGAGAGAAAATTTTCGGTTGTAGAAAATTTTCTTACCTCTGTGCGTTTCAACAAGGCACCAGGTATATAAGAGCCTTGTTATAACACCTTTAATCAAATAAAATATTTCGGTTGTAGAAAATTTTCTTACGTCAGCGGTGTTTCTTTCGCTCAGCGACTTCCCTAATAATTCGTGCATTCCTGGCAATAATACACTTAAAACATACTGTCCGGAGGTTCTGATGATGAGATATACGCCAAACAGAAAATATCCGATCACACATATGAAAAGGAATGATCAGCAGGTGAACAGCGAACGTATAATAGACATAAGCATCGGAACTGCTGCTGGAGTGCTTGCCTTCGTATTCCTGAACGGCATGTTCTGGGGTTATATGATCAGGAAATTTCGCAGCTGACCGCAGCCATCGCCGTAAATAACTGAGCCGGTACCTGTGGCCGGGTTTCCTGGCGGAACATGTCACAAGCAAAAGAGTTATTTAATTGCAAAAACTGCCCGATATAATATGCATATAGTATCGGGAGGTCACAGATGCCGGAAACGGTTCTATATTTTCTCAGGAGCAAAAAAGGCAGCGAAAGCCTGGTCTTCTGGAGTGTCGTACTGCTTGCAGCCTGCGTTCCCGCAGGCCTGCTCCTCCGTACGGGGATAACAGTGTTTGCGACTCCGCTGCTCAGACTCGGTTCATATATCCTCATGCTGCGCTACCTTTACATAGTGCTCCTAAAAGACTTTATCGCAGAATATGAAGCAATAAACAGGAAGTTGTACTCGCTTGGCAAGTCCATCGAAATCAAAGTAAAAAAGAGGATGCGTGAAGTAGAGAGGGTAAACAGAAAACTTCTCGACAAATCAAAAACAGATCCGATGACGGGCCTGCTGAACAAAGCTGCCCTGCTCGACGCGGTCGAAAGGCTGATATCGAATAAACCGGAAAAGGAACACTCGATCCTGATGTTCGATATCGATAATTTTAAAGAAATAAATGACAACCATGGCCACATTGCCGGAGACAAATGCATCAAAGCGCTCGCAGCAGCCACAGGAAGCAACTTCAGGAGCTTCGACATCACAGGGAGATACGGCGGCGACGAGTTCATAGCCGTATTGCCGGATACCGGCGCCAGGCAGGCTTTCGCAATCGCCGAACGTTTCAGGAAAGTGGTGGATAAAACCTCATCTCCGCACCTTACCATTTCCATAGGTATTTCCTCATACCCTGCAGACGGCAGTGACGCCAGGTCTCTTATAGAAGCGGCGGACAAAGGCCTGTACATCTCAAAAGCAAAAGGCAGGAACGCGGTAACTTACAGGGATGTCTACTGACCTGCGGTGCAGCTTGGTTTCCTGCCCCGGCCCCATACTGATCCTGTACTCCCTTTTATTGCAAATATGAACATCAGGACGCCGCAGAAGGCAAACACTCCGATGAAAGAGCATTTCCTGATTATAAACGATGCGGCGCTCATTCCTGCCAGTTTTCCGATACCGGCCATCATATCGCTGAAAGCCGCGACCCTGGCCATATATTCCCTATCGGCGGCGGTTTGGCATCGTGCCGCGAGGATGATGCCGCTGACCGCTATGATAGTTCCCTCGGCAAACTGAAGCAGCAAAACCACCGCATATGCTTTGGATACCGCATATAGCAGCCATATGAGCGCCGCTGACGCAAGGCAGGCATAAAATATCCGTCCCCCGCCTTTGTCCGTTCTGCCGTCCATCTGCTCCGCAAGGAACATAGCGATCAGATTGGCTCCATAGTATGCAGTAATCATCATCCCCCATCCTTTTGCCGTTACTTTCAGGATATCGAAAGCAAACGGATAAAAAGCAAGATTGACGGATATGATACAGAAACCGATCACTAAATCCGCCGCCAGCAGTTCACGGATCGAAGCGGAAGTCCTGCAGTACCTGATGCCGTCTGTCAAAGCCGATAACGCAGACTCCCGGTGATACTGCTTCTTGACGGCGTATCTGCCAATCTCTCCTTCTGTT
>DAOSCC010000263.1:0-2870 GCA_035361135.1 Clostridiales bacterium
CATATCGTGTACGTGGCGGATTACAACAGGTTTGAAATAATGGGGCAGACACGTGACGACGCGGCCGGCGAGGCATTCGACAAGACCGCGCGTGCCCTCGGCCTGGGATATCCGGGCGGTCCGCTGATTGATGCACAGGCTAAAAAAGGAGATCCTTTTGCGATAGATTTTCCAAGAGTGCACTTCAATGACGGTTCGCTGGATTTCAGTTTCAGCGGGCTGAAGACTGCCGTACTGAACTATTTGAACAGCAACGCCCAAAAGGGCATTGAAATAAGTATCCCTGACGTCTGCGCCAGTTTCCAGCAGGCGGTTGTGGATGTTCTCGTGCAGAACACCATCCGGGCGGCAGAGTTAAGGGGCGCCAGGAAGATAGCATTGGCCGGCGGTGTTGCGGCAAACTCACAGCTCAGGAACTGCATGAAGGATGCGGCCGAAAAGATCGGGGCGGACATGTTCTACCCGAGGCCCCTGCTTTGCACCGATAATGCGGCAATGATAGGAGCGGCTGCTTTTTATGAATATAAAAGAGGAAACATATCAGGCCTCGATCTCAATGCTGTTGCCAGTCTGAAACTGGGTACCGCCTGTGGATAACTTTTCATTTTCCACATTTTTCATTATGTTTTTTACATTTAAATCATCAAATGTGAATTATGGAAGAAAACGACAAATGGCAAAAAATGTCGGAAACCATAGTACCACTCATGAAGCCGGTATGTACTTATAAAAGTACATTAAACGCTGTATTGCAGCCTGGAATAGCAAAATTTTGATTTGTAGAAAAGTGCTGAATATGGTGAAAACATGCCTGTGAATTATGTGGAAATTGCTCAGAAAGCGCGTAAATTGTAGGAATCTCTTGTGTGGATAACAATGTGGAAAGTGTGGATTACAGGTGTCAGAATTTGATAACATGACGGGACAGGTTCAATAAAAAACTACTCATTATTTGAATATTTCAAATAATACTCGAGCACTTTTCTCACGTAATTCTGAGTTTCCGCATAGGGCGGGACGCCATTGTACCTGGCGACAGCGCCTGGACCGGCGTTATAGGCTGCAAGCGCCAGCGTGAGATCGCCGTCGAATGCTACAAGCTGATCTCTCAGGTACCTGGTGCCTCCGTCGATATTTTCGGCGATATCAAAAGGATTAAAAACTCCAAGCGCGTCAGCCGTCCCCGGCATCAGCTGCATGAGCCCCTGGGCGCCGGCTTTTGAAACAGCGTATGGATTATAGTTCGATTCCTGTTTTATGACCGCTCTTATCAGGTTTGGATCCACATGGTACTTTTGCGAGCTCTCGATTATGCATTTTTCGATCAGTTCATTTTTGTAAGCCGTATTGTAGTAATTGCCTGACCTGTAGGCTGCCAGTGCGTTCAGCGCCCTACGGAGAGATTCCGACAGGCCAATGGCGTTTGCTGAAGATGAGGAAACAGCCTCATCATTCGACATACCGGCATCCTCAATGGCAATATCTGATGCCTTCGATGCGTCCAATGTATCAGAGACAGTATCCGGTGATGCGGAGGCTGCCGATCCGGAAATATTGTCCACAGCATCCGACAGATACTGCTGGAAGGACGTGCCGGACGATGCGCCCTTTATTTTGACAGGCACCCTGCTTTGTATCTCATCCAGTTTTTGCTGAAAAATATCTGATATTTTCGGAATCAAGTGAATACCTCCATCATGCTTCCATTTTACCACAACCGGCAGCATTGATAAAGCGATCTCATTTTATATTTCGGACAGGATGCTGTTTTACTTGAACGGAAAAAAGAATACCGATATGTGTTTCACGGATAAATCCACGCGTTCTCATGGGCAAATCTGCAAGCTTACAGTAAAAGAGCATGCTTTTAAATCCTGATGACAGGATTAAGTACGCGGCATGAATGTCTGCAGTGTTTATCGTGACAGCCATGTTTTGCACATCAACTGGCCGAAACGCTTTTTTCAGGCTTCCTGCTGAATTTGGAGCAGGCGTTTCTTGTGCTGCCGTCATAATTTCTGACTGTGAATAGCTTACAGCAGCCGACGGATGGATTGTGCTCCGATTCGGAATGCTGAACCAGGAAGAATTCGCAATCTATGCACCTGTTTCCCCACTGGGCGTCATAGTTGGTCCCGGGAGCCTCGGTGGACCATTGAGCGGGCTTTCTTACGTACTTCGAGCACCTGTAGTTTCTTGAAACCACCCCATGTATGCTGCAGAAAATATCAGGATTCACCTTCATGCTGATACCCCTGGCGCAATTGCTGCAATTTCCGGAACGTTTCATAAACTACCACCCTGCCCTGTGATATACATATGTATTAAGCATTTTAGCATATAAGCCTGTGATTGGCAAATAATGGGAAATAATCGTGCCGCTTGATTCAGAAGTGAGTTTAAATGCATGTTTCGTGATGTAAACAACTGGGGTATAATTATCCTATATGTCTGCAGAAAAAAGGTGATAACCATGAAAAAACCGACAGTACTGCGAAGAAGATACATACCTTACGAACTGGTCGATATTTCGGATGATGAGTTGCTCTTCAGGAGCGATGAATTGCTTGTCACAAGATGGTCGAGCATCAGGCCGAGGACGGACATGTCCGGGGGCATTTCGTTTACGTTTTTGGACAGAGGCTACAAGGTGGGCAGATTTTACGACAGCGACAGGAGCTTTTTATTCTGGTACTGCGATATAATAGAGACAGAATACGACCAGGCGACCGATACATACACTATAAACGATTTGCTGGTGGATATAAAGATATATCCTGACGGAAGGGTAATACTGCTCGATGCGGATGAGCTGGCGCAGGCGCTGGAAGTAGGCCTGGTCAGCAGCGCACAGGCTGTGAAGGCGCTGA
>DAOSCC010000264.1:0-2761 GCA_035361135.1 Clostridiales bacterium
CGCGTCTGATGTATTGCCTCTGCCGAGCTGCTGGTAATAACTGCTGAAATATATGGATTCGCCTGCAACCAGCCTGTTTAGGTTAGGCGTGAGTTCCTGTCCGTTGTATACCGCGTTGATAAGGAAGTCCTGGAACGCTTCCATCTGGATCACGATGAGGTTCCTTCCCGATGCGATACCGTGCAGGTAACCGATGTCATCCAACTGTTCCGGAACGACGATCTCTGTTTCCGCGTTCTCCATGTCGGCCACATCACCGGCGTTGATTACTTCAGACCTGAAAAAGCTGTCCTTCACATGCCATGTGAACAGTTCCTGGTGGCTCAACGCTGTGACCAGCCTGCTGTCCTTCGGATTCACCGAAAGGAAAACCAGCGATCCGGCCATCACCAGGGCTACTGCAGCCCTTGGAGCAAAACGTGCCCATACTGTACCCTGCTTTTTGTTACGTATCCGTTTTTTTGCAAATGCAGCGAATATGGAGGGAAGGACAGGATCTGCAAACAGCAGCAAATCTGCCGGCCTTGCCAGGTCAAGGGCAATACCGCCGACTTCCCTGAGCTTGCCTGCCTGCGATATGGTGCCCAGGGAGAAGAACATGTGGAAATACCTGTTGTACAGAACGTTTGTCAGCATGAGCAAGGAGACAGGTATGCTTATGCAAAAATAAACCAGTTTTTTTGAGCCGCATATGAAGTATATGGCGGCCAGGTAAAAGACTGTCAGCATCAATGTGATGAGCGGATATTTTTCGATGCCGACCGATCCGTAATAAGCAAATGCCTTTACGGTTATTGCCAGGATGTAAAATATGTGTACTACGTAATTCATGTAATCACCGTCTTATATATTACAACATTTTGACGGACCGGCACAGTTTTTTTCTGCCGGGACACAGGGATTTTTTTCGCATGCGAACGACATTTTTTTTGCCTTTCCCGTACAATATGGTATAATATGTCATTATGTTATTATATCAAACACATGGGGGGTCTACTGATGTTTTGTTCAAAATGCGGCAGTAAAATTCCTGATGGAGCGAAATTCTGTGCCAACTGCGGACAGGCGACGCAGCAGGCGGCCGGAGCGGCATCCGGACCATCAGGCAGTATGCAGGGAGCAGGTGGAGCAGACGGAGTCGTGGCAGGAGGGAGCACAGAAAAAAGAGGCCTGGGCAAAGGCAGACTGCGCAAAGGCTTTGCTGTACTGGCAGCCGCTGTCGCCGTCATACTTTTTGCGGGCTTTTTTATAAAGGCAAATGCATGGAGACTCATGTCCGCAAAATCATATTATGGCTACCTGGAATCCAGAAGCGGGCAGATTTCTTTGAATAAACTTTACAGGGATTCGATGAAGGCCGCCGAGGTAAAACCATTCAGCAAAGACATCGTATTTACGATCGACAGTATCGGCACGGATGCGGGGATACGCGGAAGGCTTTTTGAAGAATTCAGCCTGAATCTCAAGATAGATCATGATAAAAATAAAACCGCAGGCTATGTTTCCGTTGAATTTATGGATAACGAACTGGTTGACGCCTTGTTTTACCGGGACCGGAAAACGGTGGGTTTTGGGATACCTCTCCTGTATGATGATTATTTCCGGTGCGACATAGACAAACTGTTTACAACCATCAGCAAACTGACAGGCAACGATATGCCGGAAATTACAGTGGCTGATAAATCGCCGGAACAGTACAGGAAAGAAATGGACAAGGATACCAGGCTGCTTGACGAGAGACTGGCGAAATATTTGAAAACTCTGATGAACAGTATCCCTGGATCAAATTTCAGCAAGAAGAGTGAAGACGATGTAACCATATATACATGGGCGGGCGGCAGAAGGAAAAAGGCTGCCGAATTCAAAAACTGCAGGACAGTCAGATTCACTGTTGCCGAAAAAGACCTTTATGTGGCATTTGACAGGGTACTGGCCGATCTGGAGAAAGATGACGAGTTTATAGGCTTGCTGGCAAAATATTATGATGCCGGCCAGTTACTGTCGATTGGCAGATATCGTAACTATTACGGATACGAAAGCAGTCTGTTTGGCAATGATGAAAACGATCCTGAGAGCGTGATAAAAAACTGGATCACAGAGACAAGGGAAAACCTCGGTGACATTTTCGATCCCGAAGACGATTATCCGCTGATGGAGGTTAAAGTTATCGCAGACAGCAAAGACAACATCATTTTCAGGCAGATCATCACGGATTATTCATTTGTTTCGCTTGCTACTTATTCAAACCCTGAAGGATTCAGGATAACAGAACTGAATGCTGCCGGTGACGAATACGACGAAGAACGCACCGCGATATACCTGTACAGCGGCAGGAAAGGCAAGGGCGCCATGTGGCATACAGACTTCGGAACCGGTGAGATTTCCTTTATGAGCAGCGGCGAAGGGAAAAGTGACATCGGCATGGAATACGGCATGTACAAACTGAAGATGAGCCAGATGTTCAGCAGTTATGAACTGGACATCACGGCAGAGAAGGATCAGAATGAAAAGAATACAGACTTGCTCAGACTGCGTCTTTATGTGGACAACGAAAGGATCGGCAGTGTGAAAGCCGTTGTCAGGGACCTGAAGGACAAATCTAAGCTGACATTCAATAAAAACAAGGCCAAAGACATCTCCGAACTGGACCAGTATGACCTGATGGATATCGGAGAGAGCATCATGGAAAACTTCGAGGCCGGCGTCGCGGGCAGGATGGGAAGTTTCCTGGGTTGGTGAGATTATGATTCAAAAAAAGTAT
>DAOSCC010000265.1:0-2756 GCA_035361135.1 Clostridiales bacterium
GATCCTGTTTCCAGTCCGGGTCGAACCTGTCCAGAAGCATGCAAATACCCATACCGCTTTTGTAATAGTTCTCCCTTCCATAGGATGTTTCCTTCAAAGAGTGCAAATATTGTCCGTACAGTTCTTCATCTGAAAGCGCGAGCGCAGCCTTTGCCTCGGCATACCTTGCCGTTCCCTCCAGCAGTTCATACAGGTCGGCGTAACTTCTCACGGCGTCGATATCGATTCCTGTCTTTGCGCTCAGCAGTGCCTGCGTATCTTTTCTTGTCCTGATATACTCCCTGACAGTTTCGGCAACGGGCACGCCGTCGTCCGAAACCGCCAGCCGGTACAGCAGGTCTGCCTGTTTTTCGTACATGGCACGGATTTCCGGATCGGATTCAGTTTCTGCGATCCTCGCCTCGATACCGGCATCTGCGATATCTTCGGCCAAAACTATTATTTTCCTCTCCCAGCAGCTTAGCTGGAGGGCATGCATCGCCTCATGGCAGAGTACCGATATATATTGGCTGTCCGACATCTTTTGGGCGTCGATCGAAAACTGATCGATAAGAAAGTCGTCAAAGCTGCCGGAAAAACCCTCCGCAATCTGTCCGACCGAATCCATCACCGATTTGGACGGCACCAGGATATATACCCCGTCTTCGGAAGGATATGCCGTACATGCAATGACCGGCAGGACCGGTTTCCTTTTCTTAATGTCTCCGTTGAAAATCACGTACTCTGCATTGCCTTTCCGTATTGCGACAGGATAACGGCTGATATACAGGCCCGGCCATATCCGGTCAAGTCTCCCGTCCTCCAGCATGCAGGCTTTCTCATACAGTTCCAGGTCCTCCCCAGGAAGCCCCCGCATGGAAGTCAACAGCACACCGGCTGCCAGAAGTATACCGGTAAGCAGATAAATCAGCTTAAATGCTTTCATGTCATACCTCCCTCCTGAAAAGGACAAACGTCAGTGACAAGACCAGGTATAACAGCATCAGCGAGCCAAATATCGGTTCCGGATCCACGAAAGCGCCTGTCAGTATGTTCGAAGCCTGCTGCTGAACCGCTGAAAAATCCGGTATCAAAAACAGCATTGTACGGGCAAGGATGGCACTGGCACCTTGAGTTGTGTTTGCCAGGGCGTCCAGGACGCCATGCAGTATACCGGCCGCATAAATGAGAATGCCCGCGAAGCCTGCAACATAAACAGGCGCTTTGATGCTCACGACACTTACGGCCGCACTCAGGAACATCGAATTGATGCTCATAACCATGATGCACAGGAATGTCGGCAGTATAAGCCCGAGCTTGCCGTAAGCGGCACAGAAGACAAACAGCGAGACATAAAGAGAAAGCATGCAGAAAAGGCTCGCGAGCATGTTTCCGACAGTGAGCGAAAACATGTACTGCCATGGCTTTATGTCCCTTATCAGCACAAGATGAGTCGCTTTCCTTTCAAACTCGTCCGGGATCGTCCGAAGTGATACCATTACAGCAAGCAGGCTTGACACAAAACCTGTTATCGAAAGGGCTACAGGCACCATCTGTTCGAATCCCGTTATCTTTTTCCCGTTTATCGTAAGATTGCTGTCCCCGGTGGCAATAAGCAGCATGACCGCCATCCCGATAAATGCGACGACATAGAACGTCTTCCCGCGTATCCGTTCCCTGAATGTGTTATGTATCAGCGCAAGCATGCACGGCACCTCCCACGGCTCTTATAAACAGTTCCTCAAGGCTGCTGCCGGCCAGGCTATTCTTGTCAGTCATGCCGGCCAGCCTTCCGTTTGCGATGATTATCGTCCTGTCTGCGACTTTTTCGATATCACTTAAGATATGGGAATTGATAATGATCGTTTTGCCTTCACGTTTCAGCAGTTCAATCAGTTCAAGCATTTCTATCCTGCCGACGGCATCAAGGCCTGATGTGGGTTCGTCAAGTATGAGCAGTTCAGGATCTCCCAGCAGAGCCTGTGCAAACGCAAGTCTCTGCAGCATACCCTTTGAGTAATTTTTGACCTTTTTTTCAGCTGCTCCTGACAATCCGGCAAGCTCCAGGAGTCTTCCGATCTGTTGTTCGGCAGTTTGCCTGTCCAGTTTCTGCAGTCTCGAATAGAACCGCATTACCTCGCAGCCTGTCAGAAACGGATGGAAGTAAGGTGTCTCAGGGGAATAACCGATCTTCGTGTTTTTATCGATAAGCACCTTCCCGCCGGTCAGCCCGGTAAGCCCAAGTATCATCTTTATTGTGGTCGTCTTGCCGGCTCCGTTCGGCCCGAGGAGTCCCAGTACCTCTCCCCTTTCCACGCTGAAGGAAAGGCCGTCGACCGCCTTAACTTTGCCGTATGTCTTGACCAGTCCGCAGCATTCCAGTATTTTCAAAGCTTTCACCTCCACATTGTGATAATAAAGGCAAAAGCTTTAAATACACTTCACACAGACTTAAAATTACCTTAAGAAAATGCGGGTGAAAGAGAATGGATAGTCCCGGATATAGATAGTCCCGGATATTGCAGTAATCAAAGTCTATCTGCACTTTTTGATGAGTCCGAGGATCGCATCCCCAAGTTCGTTGTCTTCTGCGTTCACAGGCAGACATATCTCCGGGTTTTTCGTGATATAGACATATGCCCCTTCAGGAGTCCTTATGGTGGAGTTCAGCACTATGTTCCTGCCGTCCCTGCAGTATACCGATACGCTGAGCCTGCCTTTCGCAAACTCTCTCCAGTTTCCCGCACGGATCAGCTTCATCAAAGTCGTTGCGGAGG
>DAOSCC010000266.1:0-2751 GCA_035361135.1 Clostridiales bacterium
TTATTACATAAGAAAGAAGGTAGATAACATGAGCACACCATTGGTACTGGACGGCAAAGCGCTGGCGAAAAGCATCGAGCAGGAACTGACGGTACGGGTACAGAGAATAAAGGATAAAACCGGCATTACTCCGATCCTGGCTACGATAATAGTGGGGAACGATCCGGCTTCAGTGACATACGTGAGAATGAAGGGCAACGCCTGCAGAAGGATCGGGATGGAATCGCTCAAAGTCGAACTGCCGGAGGAGACGACCACACAGCAGCTTATCGACAGGATCCGGGAACTGAACCACGACGGGAATGTACACGGGATATTGCTGCAGCACCCAGTACCGGCCCATATCGACGAGATGGCATGCTTCCTCAGCATCGACGTTTCAAAGGACGTCGACGGCGTTAACCCGAACACATTCGGAAGAATGGCGCTGCAAATGGATTCGTTCAAATGCGCTACACCGTATGGGATCATAACGCTGCTGAAGCATTACAATATCCGGATAGAAGGCAAGGAAGCCGTAGTGATAGGCAGGAGCCCGATCCTGGGCAAGCCGGTGGCTATGATGCTCCTTAATGAGAATGCGACGGTCACCATATGCCACTCCAAAACGAAGGACCTGCCCGACGTAGTGAGGCGCGCCGACATCGTTGTGGCGGCGGTCGGCAAGCCCAGGTTCGTGAAAGCCGACTGGGTAAAGGAAGGCTGCGTGCTGGTGGATGCAGGGTATAACCCCGGCAATATAGGGGATATAGACCTTGAGAATGCCATAAGCAAGTGCTCGGCATACACGCCGGTGCCCGGCGGAGTCGGGCCGATGACCATCAACCGCCTGATCTGCCAGACGGTGGAATCGGCGGAGAAGAAGCTCGGACTTGCATAAATCCGTATCTGCACGGGATCATCGCCACGGGTTTATTGCATTATCAATAGACCAGGCTTTCCGAAAACTGATACCTTTATTTTGTCGATTTCCGATGTTATAATTGTTTTGCGTTTATCGGGAACGCGTTTTTTTGAAATTGGCCGGACCGCATTTGCTTAGCGTACAGCAGGCCGGATTTGCACCGGATCATTTTCTTTCGGCCATTATTACTTTTTCATGATTCACGAAGGGGAAGGATGAATGTCGCACAACAGGCAAAATAATATAAGGAATTTTTGCATAATCGCGCATATAGACCACGGCAAATCGACGCTGGCAGACCGCCTCATCCAGATGACAGGCGTGCTGACGGAGAGGGAGATGCAGGAGCAGGTCCTCGACACCATGGACATTGAGAGGGAACGCGGCATAACTATCAAGGCGCAGGCCGTCAGGATGGTATACAAGGCAAAGGACGGGCAGGAGTATATACTGAACCTGATCGATACCCCCGGCCATGTCGATTTCAACTACGAGGTATCCAGGAGCCTTGCGGCATGCGAAGGCGCAGTACTTGTCGTGGATGCGTCGCAGGGCATCGAGGCGCAGACGCTGGCGAACGTTTATCTTGCGCTTGAACATGATCTTGAGATAATACCGGTCATCAATAAAATAGACCTGCCAAGCGCGCGGCCGGAAGAGGTCAAGAAGGAGATTGAAGAAGTGATCGGGCTTGACTGTTCCGAAGCGCCGGAAATCTCTGCGAAGAACGGCATAAACATCGAAGCGGTGCTGGAACAGATCATAAAGCACGTTCCTGCGCCGAAGGGCAGTGAGGACGATCCTTTGCGGGCGCTTATATTCGACTCGCTATATGACAGCTACAAAGGCGTAATCGTGCATGTCCGGATCATGGAAGGAGCAGTCAGGACGGGCGATACCATCCGGCTGATGTCTACAGGCAAGGAATTTATAGTGACCGAAGTCGGGTATTTCAGACCGGGGCAATATGCACCGTGCGACATGCTCCTGGCAGGCGATGTAGGCTATATCGCCGCAAGCATCAAAAATGTAAGGGATACCAGGATAGGCGACACCGTCACACTGGCGGACAGGCCGGCAAGCGAGCCGCTGCCGGGTTACAAGAAGGTCCAGTCTATGGTGTTCTGCGGCATTTATCCAGCTGACGGCGCAAAATACAACGATCTGAGGGATGCGCTGGAAAAACTGCATCTCAATGACGCCGCGCTCACATTCGAGCCGGAGACGTCGGGAGCTCTGGGATTCGGCTTCAGGTGCGGGTTCCTCGGCCTGCTGCATATGGAAGTCATCCAGGATCGGCTGGAGAGGGAGTACGACCTGGACCTGGTGACCACTGCTCCGAGCGTTGTTTACAGGATCACGCTCACGGACGGAAAAGTGATGTATATAGACAACCCGACGAACATGCCGCCCGCCGCATCCATAGAAAAGATGGAGGAGCCTGTCGTTAAGGCTACCATCATGACTCCGGAAGAATACGTCGGGAACATAATGGAGCTTTCGCAGGAAAGAAGGGGCACTTATAAAGATATGTCGTACATCGACCGGAAGAGGGTCATGCTGACGTACGAACTGCCCCTCAACGAGATAATTTACGACTTTTTCGACGCGCTGAAGTCCAGGACCAAGGGCTATGCGTCGTTCGACTACGAACTGATCGGGTACCAGGAATCGGAACTTGTGAAGCTGGACATAATGCTCAACGGCGAGATCGTGGACGCTCTGTCGTTCATCGTCCACAAGGACAAGGCTTACGCAAGGGGGCGCAGGATCGCCGAGAAACTGAAAGACGTCATACCGAGGCATCAGTTCGAGATACCGATACAGGCATGCATAGGCGGCAAAAT
>DAOSCC010000267.1:0-2738 GCA_035361135.1 Clostridiales bacterium
CAGAAACTTATACCTTGCGGGAGTATTGAAAAACAAGTCTTTTACAATTATGGTTGTTCCTACAGGACATCCCTTTTGATTCTTTTCTAATATAGTACCACCGCTTAACTTAATATAAGTACCATAAATACTGCCCTTAGTTCTTGTTGTAAGCTCAATGTTTGAAACTGCTGCAATGCTTGCCAGGGCTTCCCCTCTAAAACCCATAGTTGATACTGACTCAAGATCATCCGGATACATTATTTTACTGGTTGCATGCCTTTCAAAAGCTAATTCCATATCATCTTCATCAATGCCTATGCCATTGTCTGCAACTTTTATATATGATATTCCCCCATTTTTAATTTCAATGTTTATTGTTGTCGCACCTGCATCTATGGAATTTTCCACCAATTCCTTTATCACAGAGGCAGGCCTTTCGACGACCTCACCGGCAGCGATCTTGTTCACGGTATTCTCATCCAGAATGATTATCTTTCCCATATTCAACCCTTCCTGGCTTTAATCTGGAGCTTATAAAGAACATTCAGGGCATCCAGCGGCGTCAGGGTCGATATGTCCACGGCCCTGAGTTCTTCCACGATCTCGTCGGCGATCTTCCCTTCAGGGTTTTCAGGTATGAAAAATTCCACCTGTCCTTCAAGCACTTTTCTCCTGTTGTGCGCCTTCTTCTTGCTAATGTCGGCTGCCTCAAGCTCTTTCAGGAGTTCTTTCGCCCTTTCCGTCACCGACTGGGGAAGCCCGGCCAGCTTTGCTACCTGGATGCCGTAGCTTCCGTCGGCTCCTCCGCGGATGATCTTCCTTAAGAATATGATATCGTCTCCCTCTTCCCTGACAGCGATGCAGTAATTCTTTATGCCGGGAAGTTTGCCTTCAAGTTCGGTGAGCTCATGATAGTGGGTGGCAAACAAAGTCCTGCTCCCCACTTTTTCGCTGTCCGATATATATTCTATCACCGACCATGCTATGCTCAGGCCGTCAAACGTGCTGGTGCCCCTTCCTATCTCGTCCAGCACCAGCAGGCTTTTTGGCGTGGCATTTTCCAATATATATGCCACTTCCGACATTTCGACCATGAAAGTGCTCTGGCCGGCTGCCAGATCATCGGAAGCTCCGACCCTGGTGAAAATCCTGTCCGCAATGCCGATGACCGCCGAGTCAGCAGGTACAAAACTCCCGATCTGCGCCATCAGTACGATGAGCGCCACCTGCCGCATATATGTCGATTTGCCTGCCATGTTGGGACCCGTGATTACTGCCAGCCTGTTTTCATCCATGTCGAGCAGTGTATCGTTCGGTACGAAGGATCCGGTTTCGAGCGTCTTCTCGACCACAGGGTGTCTTCCGTTTTCTATTTTTATCATGCCGTCATTGGTCATTACCGGCTTACAGTGGTTTTCCCGGTCGGCGACCTCGGCAAGAGAGCATATAGCGTCGAGTTCGGCAATGCACTGGGCGGTCTGTTTTATCCTGGTGGTCTGCGTTGCCACTCTCTGGCGTATTTCGACAAATATCTGGTATTCCAGGTCCACTACCCTGCTCTCGGCTCCGAGGACCGTCTCTTCCATTTCCTTGAGTTCCTGTGTCACATACCTTTCACAGTTGACCAGTGTCTGTTTCCTTATGTAATCCTGCGGTACCATGTGTAAATTTGATTTGGTGACTTCTATGTAATAGCCGAATACCTTTGTGTACCCGATCCTGAGGTTCTTGATTCCTGTCTTCTCACGTTCCCTGGCTTCCAGGGACAGTATCCATTCCTTTCCGTTGGTAGCTGCGTCCCTCAGCCTGTCGACCTCTTCATCGAATCCGGACTTGATGATCCCGCCTTCTTTCACTGAAATCGGAGGATCATCTACTATGGAACTCTCAATCAATTCATATATATCGGACAATTCGTCCATATGGGCGTTGTTTTTCGATATCAGCGCCGATCCACAGTTATCGAGCATCTTCTTTATATACGGGATCTGTCCAAGGGAATTTTTCAGTGCTATCATATCCCTGCAGTTGGCATTGCCTAGGACGATCCTGCTGATAAGTCTCTCGATGTCATAGACCTTCCTGAACAGTTCCCGCAGTTCCATCCTGACCATGAATTTGTCCTTCAGTTCCTCGACCGCCTCAAGCCGTTCATTGATGTCGCCTATGTTTATCAGTGGCTGTTCCACCCATCTTCTGAGTGCCCTTGCACCCATGGATGTCATCGTCCTGTCCAGCACCCACAGCAATGAACCTTTGCGGGACCTTTCACGCATCGTCTCCGTCAGTTCCAGGTTTCTGCGGGCTGTCATGTCGAGTATCATATATTCTTCGAGCTTGTAGGGAGTGATCTGCTGTATATGGCCAAGGCTCGATTTCTGCGTCTGTTCCAGGTAATACAGCAGGGCGCCCGATGCATTGACGCAGAGTTCCGCCTCTTCATCCGGAAGGATCGTTGATCCGAAATGACTTCGGAGCAGGTCAATGCAAAATCCATCTTCGTAACAGGCATCGTCCAGTTGGGAAATATATGCGCTGAACCTGCCTGTCAGCTGCCCGGCGGCTTCCTTTGAATCAAAAAAAGCGCGGTTCGTAATGATCTCGGCAGGAGCATATTTTGCTATTTCGTCCAGAAGTTTGCCCAGCGTATTCCCCCAAGTGATCCTCGTTGTGGCAAAATATCCTGTGGATACGTCAACTGCCGCAAAGCCGTACATGTGCTTTTTAGCATATATCGATACGAGATAGTTGTTCTT
>DAOSCC010000268.1:0-2731 GCA_035361135.1 Clostridiales bacterium
GAGCGATGGGGCAGATTTACATTAAGGAGGCCCGATCCCCAGGCAATATGGCCTGCCGCCGGAAACGAGAAGGCATGGAAGAATGTTGATGCCCACTATCACAGGAGCAGCAGCGGAGGAGGCAGGTGGGAATACATAAGGAAGCTTCCGCCGCAATGGACGATACGGTACGGCGACCTGCAGTTCTATGTGGAGCCTACCGGCTTCAAGCACACCGGCCTTTTCCCGGAACAGGCCGTGAATTGGAAGTGGATAGAGAACAAGATAAAAAACGCCATGGGGGCGGATAAAGCCGGATGCGGAACATGGGACGGGTCAGGGCACGCATATGGAAACGGAAGGAAACTTCCCGGAAGCGATGCCGGAGGAACGGGGAATAGGATAAGTGTACTCAACCTGTTCGCATACACGGGGGGAGCCACGGTCGCGGCAGCGCATGCCGGCGCCGAGGTATGCCATGTGGACGCATCGAAGGGAATGGTCACCAGGGCGAAGGAGAACCTTGCCCTGTCCGGCCTTGCGGACAGGCCCGTCAGGTTCATAGTCGACGATGTTGTGAAATTTGTTGCACGTGAAATCAGGAGGGGCAGGAAGTATGACGCCGTGATCATGGATCCGCCTTCATATGGAAGAGGGCCCAACGGTGAATTGTGGAAGATCGAAGATAATATATATGGCCTGATAACCATGTGTATGGATGTGCTGAAGGAAAAGCCGCTGTTTTTCATTGTAAATTCATATACGACCGGGCTTTCGCCGACGGTTATCGGGAACATGCTGAAGATGTCGGTACAGCGCAAGTTTGGCGGCAGCGTTACCGCCGATGAGATAGGTCTGCCTGTCAGCGCTTCAGGCCTTGTGCTCCCGTGCGGCGCAACTGGCAGATGGGAAGCGTGAGTGATGGATATGGGCAGCAGCAGAGACATCAAAATCATATATGAAGACAACCACCTGCTTGTGGTCGAAAAGCCTCAGAACATACTGACACAGGGCGATCAGACAGGCGATGAGGACTTGCTGACGATCCTGAAAGAAGATATCAGGCAAAGGTACAACAAGCCGGGCAACGTATATCTTGGCCTGGTGCACAGGCTCGACCGCCCTGCCGGAGGGGCGATGGTCTTTGCCAAAACGTCCAAAGCGGCTTCACGGCTGTCGGACCAGGTAAGGACCGGAACATTCGGCAAGAAATATCTTGCAGTCGTGCACGGAGTGCCGGATGAGCCGACAGGTACGCTGGTCAATTACCTTGTAAAGGATGAAGCTGCGAACACTGTAAAAGCAGTGGACGGCATCGGCGATCCGGCGTCAGACCTGCCTGCCGGCGCAAAAAAAGCGGTTTTGGACTATGAAGTGATAGAAGCCGCAGACGGGCTGTCGCTGGTGCGGATAAAACTCCATACCGGGCGGCCTCACCAGATACGTGTGCAGTTCGCCGCCATCGGGCATCCGCTGTATGGGGACCAGAAGTACGGCGTATCAGTGAATGCGCCGGGGATGCAGCTTGCCCTCTGGTCCGTCGAGATCAGCTTTATCCATCCCACGCTCAGGGAACCGGTCTCTTTCAGTTCGGATCCGCCGAATGCTTATCCCTGGACCTTGTTCAGACAGCCTCTCCTGTTGTGAATGTGGAAATTCAGCCTGCGTTTTCAAGCCGGCTTATGGCTGTTTCGACTTCTTCCCTTGCTATAGTGCTCAGATATGAGAATTTCATATTGAGGGCTTTTTTCATCGATTCCAGCGCTTCTTCCTTATTCCCTAGCTTTTCCATCAAAAGCCCGTAATTATAGTATGGTTCCGGGAATGAAGGGGCTTTTGCCAGCAGCTTTTCATATACTTCCCTGGCCTTGTCATACTGGCCCAGCAGGAAATAGTTCTGGCCAAGATTGTCATTTATGATGTTGTCCCGCGGGTTGAAATCGAGGGCTTCAAGATTGAACTGCAGCGCCTTTTCGAGGTCGCCTTTCTGTATCAGCATAAAGCCCAGGCTTCCGTAGACAGACGTGGTCTTGTATGTCTGAATGACTTCCCCTAGCATTTCCACGGCCTGGTCAAGTTCGCCCTTTTTCCACAGCACGAGAGCCATGATGGATTTTATATAAGGGATCTCCTGGTTTTCCGGGTGTTCCTTCATCACTTTCTGAAGGATCTCCTCGGATTTCTGCAGTTCCGCGTTTTTAAGAAGCAGGTAAGCATAATTCACAGCGGCCCTGACACTTGCACGATTTGTCGCATATGCACGGCCGAACCACTTTATTGCCTCATCCAGCTGGCCAAAGCCGTACTTCCTGGTGCCAATTATCGTATAGATCCTTGCCCTGGAGATATAGACAAGTATCAAAAAATACACCAACAGCGCCGCAATGCCGAGCCACTTGTTGATCCTTGCGGCGATTATGACGCCGATAACGGGCAGGGCAAAACGGGTCAGAAGGATTCTCGTATTACTGTTCATTATGTTGTTGTTCCTGTTATCGCTCATCATGGACCCTCCGAATCAGGACAATATTCGATATCGATATCCTCTATCCGCGGCTTTGCATGCTGCGTGATCAAGTCAATTATAAACCATCGCTGCACAGGATTGCAAATGACCGGGACATCCGGACATTTGAGGCATGGCCTTCCTGTATATGGGGCCGTGGCTCGGTGTCGGCTGTTTTTTGCATAAGCCTTGCGCAGCTTCTTTTGTATTTGCCTTTCGTGTATTTACCTTTCTGCGATTTGAATA
>DAOSCC010000269.1:0-2722 GCA_035361135.1 Clostridiales bacterium
CAAAATCCCTGCATTGAGCAGGGAAAAAGAATGGGATTTCGTTCCGGTAAAAAAAGCCGGGGATGCGGTCCAGGCCGGCGACATCATAGGAACCGTCCAGGAAAACGAGGTTTTCCAGCACAGGATCATGGTTCCATATGGCGTGGAAGGAATTCTTGAATCAATCGGATCCGGAAAGTTCACCATAGAGCAGATCATCGCCAGGGTCAGGGATAAAAACGGCAATATCAGAGAACTGACCATGATGCAGAAATGGCCGGTCCGTAAAGAAAGACCATACAGGGAGAAGCTGCCGCCTGATACACCGCTTATCACAGGACAAAGAATAATCGACACCCTCTTCCCGATCGCAAAAGGAGGAGTTGCTGCGATTCCCGGTCCTTTCGGAAGTGGCAAGACCGTTGTGCAGCATCAGCTCGCAAAATGGGCAGAAGCCGATCTGGTGGTCTATATAGGTTGCGGTGAGCGCGGTAATGAAATGACAGACGTTCTTATGGAGTTCCCGGAACTGAAGGACCCAAAAACCGGACATCCCCTTATGAAAAGAACAGTACTTATAGCCAACACCTCTGACATGCCTGTTGCTGCCCGCGAAGCTTCGATCTATACAGGAATAACCATAGCCGAGTACTTCAGGGATATGGGTTATTCGGTGGCTCTGATGGCAGACTCTACATCCCGCTGGGCTGAAGCTCTCCGCGAAATGTCAGGACGATTGGAGGAAATGCCGGGTGAGGAAGGTTATCCGGCTTATCTGGCATCACGTCTTGCCCAGTTCTATGAAAGGGCCGGTAAGGTAAAAACCCTTGGAGCAGATAACAGGGTCGGTTCAATAAGTGCCATAGGAGCCGTATCACCTCCCGGCGGCGATATCTCGGAACCTGTGTCACAGGCAACCTTAAGAATAGTTAAGGTTTTCTGGGGCCTCGACTATAATCTGTCCTACAAGAGACACTTCCCCGCCATAAACTGGCTGCAGAGCTATTCCCTCTATCAGGACAAGCTTTCAGACTGGTATCGTGAGAACATATCAAGGGAATGGAACAGACTGAGGACTGATACGATGCGTATCCTCCAGGAGGAGGCAGGGCTTCAGGAAATCGTACAGCTGGTTGGTATCGATGCGCTCTCTCCTGCAGACAGAGTGACCCTTGAGGCTGCAAGATCCATACGTGAGGACTATCTGCAGCAGGATGCATTCAACGAAGATGACACCTATACGACACTTGAAAAACAGTACAGAATGCTGAGGATCATTCTGGCATTCTATGAGAAATCTCAGGAGGCTGTTAAGAAGGGTGTTGATATAAACGACCTCTTTGCAATACCAGTAAGAGAAAGGATCAGCCGTATGAAGCTGATCCCGCAGAAAGAGGGAAGCAGGCCTTTTGACGAGATAGAGGCAGAGCTGTCCAGACAGATCGAAGCACTCTATAAATAAATATATGGTTATCTGCTGCGGAAACAGATCTCAACTACTATAAATAACTTTGGTGCAAATTGAAGGATTCAATTTGCGACGTACCAAAATTCGAATGAATTATGTCTGATGCGAACCTCAGGTTCGCGTTAGGAAGGAGAGAAGAGCTTAATGCTTAAGGAATATCGTTCAATAGTTGAAGTTGCCGGTCCGTTGATGCTGGTTCGTAATGTTGAAGGCGTTACTTATAACGAACTGGGTGAGATAGAGCTTGGCAACGGAGAAATCAGACGCTGCAGGGTTCTGGAGGTAGACGGGAACACCGCGCTGGTACAGCTCTTTGAAAACGCCGTTGGCATTAACTTATCCACCAGCAAGGTTCGCTTCCTGGGACGCAATCTTGAACTCCCGGTTTCGGAGGAAATGCTGGGAAGGGTATTCGACGGACTTGGAAAGCCTATCGACGGCGGACCGGCCATTATTCCTGAAAAAAGGCTGGACATAAACGGCCTGCCTATGAACCCGACTGCGAGAGATTATCCCAATGAGTTTATCCAGACCGGCGTATCGGCTATAGACGGGCTCAATACCCTTGTAAGAGGTCAGAAGCTTCCTATCTTCTCGGCTTCAGGTCTGCCGCATGCAGATCTGGCAGCACAAATAGCCCGTCAGGCAAAGGTTATCGGAACAGACAGCAAATTCGCCGTTGTGTTTGCGGCAGTTGGAATAACCTTTGAAGAAGCTGACTTCTTTGTCAGTGACTTCAAGAGAACAGGCGCTATCGAAAGAGCGGTACTGTTCATGAATCTTGCCAATGACCCGGCAGTCGAGCGTATCGCAACTCCTCGTATGGCTCTGACAGCCGCTGAATATCTGGCATTCGAAAAAGATATGCACGTACTGGTAATCATAACTGACATAACAAATTACGCCGAAGCTCTGCGTGAAGTATCGGCAGCCCGCAAGGAGGTTCCGGGGCGCCGCGGCTATCCCGGTTATCTGTATACCGACCTGGCTACATTGTATGAACGCGCAGGCCGCATGAAGGACAAGAAAGGTTCGATAACTCTTATCCCCATCCTTACGATGCCCGAGGATGACAAGACTCACCCCATCCCTGACCTCACCGGTTATATCACAGAAGGGCAGATCATATTGAGCCGTGAACTCCACAAGAAAGGCCTTACTCCTCCCATCGACGTTCTGCCTTCACTTTCACGTCTGAAGGATAAGGGAATAGGGAAAGGGAAAACCCGTGAAGATCACGCCAATACAATGAACCAGTTGTTTGCCGCATATGCA
>DAOSCC010000270.1:0-2718 GCA_035361135.1 Clostridiales bacterium
TTTTTTCATCGGCCCTTCGATCTGTTCTATCAGCTTTATTACTGCCTGTTTCCCTATCATATGGGCATCCTGGCGATATGTGGCAAGCTGCGGCCGCAGATGTATTGAAAGGTTGATGCCGTCGAATCCGACAGCACTTATGTCATCCGGAACGGAGAGGCCGTGTTTCTCGAAGATTCTCAGCCCTCCAAGATACGAGTAATCATCAGGGTAAATGATACATGTCGGAGGCTCCGGAAGGGATAAAAGCATTTCCGTTGCTTCGGCGCTTGCCTCCGGGTCGTGGTATTTTCCACTGACTATATATTCTTCAGGCGTCCGGATGCCCAGTTCCATACAGCCCTTGTAGAATCCGGCGATACGTTTCTGCGTAATGAAACCGTTCTCCTGGCCGTGGATGAAAGCTATCTTCCGGTGTCCCCTGCTGACGACAAAATGTATTATTTCGACCATGCTCTCCACATTATCCGTCATGACCGATACACACCCGGAAAAAACATGGTCCAGTACAACGATAGGCAAATCACTGGCTGCAAGTTCGACGACGTCAGGATCCTCGAACCGTGCCTCCATGATTATGACGCCGTCACAGTTCCGGTAGGCAGAATGGCTGTAAAAGCTCATTTTCGAACTGCCTACGCGGTCGCTGATGAACATTATGTCATATCCCAGGTCTGTTGCAGTGTTGCGGATGCTGTTAAGAACATTTGCAAAGTATTCATGGTTTATCTGATCGGCAAACAAAACGCCTATAAGGTATGACCGTTTAGTCTTGAGAGAACGTGCGGCTGCGTTCGGGCGATATCCCAGATCACGCGCCACCTGTCTGATACGCTCTGCCGTTGCCGGATTGACGTCCGGTTGGCCATTCATTGCTTTCGACACTGTAGAAACCGATAGACCGCATATCTGCGATATCTGTTTTAGCGTTACCAAGGTAAGCCTCCGTGTCCGAAATCGTTTTCGTAATATTATAATAAATTGTTATAAGTGCGATTGTCAACCCCAAGTTAAGCGCCATATTCAATAAAATTTCACCTTATTCGAAACGTTTTCGAAATATATGGCTTCATCTCCCCTTTTCCGTTATAATTTTTATTGAAAAGAAATCCCCATCGACATACAGATCAACGGCCGGTCGTGCAAGCTCGCCGGAAAGCCATACACGGCCTCAGATGACGGCATATGCACACGCGTCAACCTCTACAACGAATGGGTCCCGGAAGTCCCCGGCGGGACATGCACCGCCGACGGAAGCGCCATGGGGGCATCGGCCATGCTGCTCGATCCCAAAGACTACCCGGAAATAAGGACCATGTCCGTCACATTCAGATTTGTCCGGCACAGCAGCCTGCCTCAATGAACCCACGTTCCATAACAGCCGCATAGAAAAGCAAAAACCCTGAAGATTCTGATTCTTCAGGGGTTTTTATATTACGGAGCAATCTTGCAGGGTTTTTGCCATAGTCACAGTGGTCCTTGCCGGACTTAAGCCAAGATCAGAGTAATTTCACCGGACTGCCGGAAACCTTAATATATAACGTTCCAATGACAATTGCAATGACCTTTTGGCCGTAAAACAAGGCCATATTTATTACTCGGCCGGGTTTTCACACACCCCGACAAACAGCATGCTGCCGTCAGGTGCGGTGATACAGAAGATAAAAGGACGGTCAAGGATCATTTCTGCGCGGCCTTCAGGGAGCGCAGATCCTGCATAATTGATCTGGGTAAATGCGGATGCTTCAACACCATCTTCATCAATTGCCATATGAGTTTCCTGGAGCACGTCAGTTATAAATGCCATGTGGTCCGTAATTCCGCTGAAGTCTGCGTCAGGCAGAAAGGCAGAGGTTACCCCAAGGCTTTTGAGGGCATCGGTCAATGCAAGTCTTGAGCCGAAACTAAACTTGGGTATTTTCCATACTACTTCCCCAACGAATGATTCTCCTCCTTCGAAAGTCTCCTTCATTCTATCCGGAGACGCAAGCAGATCATACGGGGAAACGCCTTCGTCAGGCAGTATGAATTCCATATGGCTTCCGTTTTTCAGCGACATGCCGGACCTGGTAAAACCCTCTCCCCTGCTGAATCCGGTTGATGGATTAGTTTTATTCATAAAATCAACTTCCACCTCATCGCCATTCGAGAGATAAAACATATCTTTTGCAGTTTTGCTCCTGTTAAAACGGTCGATCCATTGATCGTAAAAATAAACCGTGTTCAGTATTGACAGGATTTGCTCAGGATCTGTCTCAATTGTCGGCGAAAGCGTTCCGTTAGCGTTGGCCGATACCCAGTCAGCCATAGCCTTTCCCGTTTCTTTTCCGGAAAAATCGACACTGTGGCAGCTTGCGTAGAAGTTCTCTGCCGCATTTTTTACAAAACTCCCTTTGAATGAAACCGGTTCACCATCCATATCATCATCAAGCCAGATCGAGTTTGCAATTTTAAGCTTTCCGATTTTATTATCCCTGTAAACCCTTCTGTAAAGGTTGCCGCACTGCTCTGCAAGCACCTGGGGATCGGAAACGCCTAACAGGGCAAGCAACTGATCCCGCGTGTCGCTGCCGGCGCCCGCAGCTGCGACAGACAGGGCATAATACAACGACAGCGGCGAATAGTTGATGTTTTTGCCTTTATCTGCGAGCACAAGGGCCCCCGTTTTATACGAAAAGTCATCAAGGGCTTTTAAAAAGCTGTCATCAACAGGGTTTT
>DAOSCC010000271.1:0-2692 GCA_035361135.1 Clostridiales bacterium
AAGGTTACAGGAAGTTGGGATATCAAAGGAAAGGCATCCCTCCGAGGCTGGCGGTCAGGCGATCGGTCGTAGAGAAGATCAAGCGGAAGCAGTCATACAAAAGGACCCTCGCGGAATTGAAAAAAGAGCGGGGTGAAGATGGAGACGTTATTTGCGGGGACACCAACACATGTGAAGAAGCAGGGATGCCGGATGCTGCTGCATGTAACGTAATCGGCAGGTTTACGTTTGCCGAGGAAGACCTCCGGTACAGGAGGCTTCGTGAGATAAGGAAAAAAGACTTCAATGCAGTCGTGATCTGCATCATGGATGTCTCCGGGTCCATGGACCAGACCAAAAAGTACATGGCCCGCAGTTTTTACTTCCTGCTGTACCAGTTTCTAAGGCATAAGTATTCGAATGTTGAAGTGGTTTTCATTGCGCACACCACCACTGCGAAGGTGGTAAACGAACTTGAGTTTTTCCACAGAGGCGAGTCGGGCGGCACCTATATAAGCAGCGGTTATGAAAAAGCCCTTGAAATGATCGAACAGCACTACAATCCTGCCAACTGGAACATTTACGTCTTCCACTGCAGCGACGGTGACAACTGGATAGAAGACAATGAGCGGGCTGTAGAGTATGCCAAAAAGCTATGCGAGAAGTGCAATCTTTTCGGATACGGGGAGATAGTGCCCGGCTATTACTTCTCCGGCAGCACTGTGAGGACGGAATTTATCAACAACATCCAGGCAGACAACTTCATAATCGTAACAATGTCAAGGAAAGAAGACATAATAACGGCGTTGAAAAAGCTACTGGCCAAAGACGGCGACAAGCAGTAAACGCCGGAGTATTCCCAAGAAGCTGCTAACGCATCAGATAAAGTGAACCGGACGTCCGGATCAAAGCAGGCCGGTCAAAAGAACGGAACGGGAACTGCCGGATCGAATCAACCTGAACAAGCAACATCATGCGTTTCCAACCAATATGACAGGGAGCGGGATATGGCGGATTACAGCATAAGCGAACTGGAAATGTGGAGCAAAAGAATAGAAGAGATAGCAGCAGAAGCAGGGCTGGACTGCTATGAGCAGGAGTTCGAGCTTGTCAGCTATGAAGAGATGACGTCTTACGAAGCATATTCGGGCATGCCGTCCCATTACCCTCACTGGAGCTATGGCAAAGCTTATGAACGCATAAGGACCCTGAACAGGTACAACTTGTCGGGATTGCCTTATGAAATAGTGATAAACTCGAATCCCTGCATAGCTTATCTGATGAAGGACAACTCGCTTCTTTTGCAGATCCTGACCATGGCCCACGTTTATGCCCACAATGATTTTTTCAAAAACAACAGGCTGTTCAAAGCAGGGACCAGGGCCGAGCACACGGTCGGGATGTTCAAGAATCACGCGGAGAGGGTAAGGGAATATATAAGGGATCCGAGCATCGGCTATCTGAAAGTTGAAAAAGTGCTGGACGCAGCCCATGCGCTCCGGTATCAGTGTGAAAGGACCATAGGCGTAAAGAAACTTACGGACGATGAACTCAGGGAAAGGCTGAAAAACAGGAATAAAAAGACTGCCGGCGATTTCCCTCTGCTCGAACCGAAACCGACATATACCGATGAACCGGACCTGAGGCGGCTTCCGCTGGAACCTGAGGAAGACCTGCTGTATTTTATAGGCAAGTATGGAAGGTTGGAACCCTGGCAGAAGGATATTATAGATATCGTCAGAGAGGAAACGAGGTATTTCATTCCGCAGATCGAGACAAAGATCATGAATGAAGGGTGGGCAAGCTTCTGGCACTACATGATCCTCAACAGGCTGGAACTTCCCCAGAAACTCCATTTCGAATTCCTCAGGAGGCACAACCAGATAATCCGGCCGTACGAAGGCAGGATAAATCCATATTTCCTGGGCTTTAAAATTTTTATGGACCTTTATGAAAAAAATGACCGTAAAACAGGCAAGATATTCGAGATCAGGACGACAGAGAGGGACGATACCTTTATCAGGAGATATCTTACGAAGGAACTGTGCGTGGAGATGAAGCTGTTCGAGTTTGAAAAACACGGCAGCGAATATGTTGTTTCGGAAGTTGCCGATGACAAAGGCTGGACGAAAATAAGGGATACGATAGCTTCTTCGTTAGGATTCGGAAGTTTGCCCGTCGTCAGGGTAATCGACTGGAACCAAAAGGAGAACACGCTTTTGCTGGAGCATTTATATGACGGAAGGGAACTGGACCTCCAGTATGCCAACGAGACTTTGAAGCATTTGATTGATCTCTGGGAAGGCAAGGTAATATTGAATACGGTGGTCGAAGGCAAAAAAAGGTCGATCGTGTGTGATGAGCAACGGAAAATATTGATGATCAATACCTAATCCATGGCATTTCTTCAGATCCCGGCAATCTGACAGTTATATGCCGGATGCCGGTCTGTCATATGTAATTCAATTGTGATAGAATAAGAATGAATAAACTGCCAGTTTATATCAGTTTAACATAAGTGAGGTCTCCACAAATGAAAAGGTACTGTTGTTTCATCCTTTCAGCCCTG
This sequence comes from Clostridiales bacterium, assembly GCA_035361135.1. Classification (GTDB taxonomy): domain Bacteria; phylum Bacillota; class Clostridia; order Acetivibrionales; family DTU013; genus DTU013. The sequence continues at coordinate 2,549 of DAOSCC010000271.1, forward strand.
ATAACGTCGTTGTTTCTTCTGACAGGCTGCAATTCGGATGCCGGCGGAAGAACCGGCGATGAGCATACCGCTGATGCAGAGGAAGCGGCCAATGCGCCGAATATAAGTGCGTCAACGAATCTCGAAGGAGACATACTCTTCTAT
>DAOSCC010000272.1:0-2678 GCA_035361135.1 Clostridiales bacterium
ATGGACCAGCTGAACGACCTTATGAAATACGGATCATCCGACAGTCCGCAGGACCTGGGGGGATACCATGACTACAAGGAATTCTATTCCAATGAAACTGACAGGCAGGGAATAGTTGACGACATGGACCGGATCTCCAATGATGATTACAGGAGACAACTGCCCGATTAATAAGGCAATATTATATTAAGTTTACAGTAATTGCAGAAATATATTGGAAAGAGGTAAAAAAAATTATATAATCAAATTGAAAGACATTTTGCAAAGTCTTTATTTGTTTTAGGGGGAAAAATGAGTATAGGGTCAATATTACTCATTGGGAATATTGAAACGCAAACGGTCTTCTATATCATATATTCTACACTTCTGCTGGCCCTGCTGCTTGCTTTCGCGATACGCACCTATATTTCGAGACGCGACAGGAAGCTGTACCTGCAGCGTGAAGTTTCCGAAGCGATAATCGAAAATGCAAAAACGATGGTTTTTATTTTTTCCCTGGACGGGAAAGTGCTGATCTTCAACAAATTTGCACAGGAGATGACGGGATACGGGAGAAATGATGTAGTTGGTCACACCATCGATGATATACCTTTCCTCCGCAAGGATGCCGAACTTGGAAAGGTGATCCGCGACGCCATATCGGAAAAAGCGATCGTGCATAACAGGGAAATAAGCTTTACTGCAAAAAACGGAAGGAAGATCTACTCCCTCTGGAACATAGACATGATCAATGACACCGGAAATGTCCCTGTATATGTGGCCGCGATGGGGATCGACATCACGGACCGCAAGAATACGGAATCGAGGCTTGCCGAAAGTTACCAGGAACTCGAATCGCTGTACCGGGAACTGGTGACAAAGGAAATAGAACTAAGGCTCCAGTTTGACGATCTGAATGCGAGGGACAATGATCTGAGACGAAGCGAGGAACGTTACAGGCTGGCGGTCGAAGGGGTGAATGACGGCGTCTGGGACTGGGACGGCAAGGACGGAAGGCTTTTCATGTCGAAAAAGGCGCGGGCCATTCTCGGGATAGAATCGGACGAAGACTTCCTGACGATAGAGAAATGGTTCGACGTGATCTTAAGGGAAGACCTGGACAAATTCGTGGTAAGCCTGAACAGGTACATTACCGAACCGCAGAACAAACACCTCCAGATCGAATACAGGATAAAAGCGAAGAATGACGAGATAAAGTGGATCAGGACAAGGGGAATGGCAATATGGGATGAGGAAGGCAATCCCATCAGGGTGGCCGGATCCATCACGGATATAACTGAACAGAAGCTTGCCGATGAAAAGATACACAGGCTTGCTTTCTTCGATTCTTTGACGGGACTGCCGAACAGGGCGCTGCTGATGGACAGGTTCAGCGTTGCCGAGGCGAACGCCCGCAGGAAGGGCAAGAGCATAGCTGTATTTTTCCTTGACCTGGACAATTTCAAAACCATAAATGATACGCTGGGGCATACTTACGGCGACAAGCTCCTTCTCAAGGTAGGCGAGCAGCTTCGGCTCAAACTGAGAAAAAGCGACACCATCGCAAGACTGGGCGGCGATGAATTCATAATGCTCCAGACGAATATAAGCAGTATGGACGAAGTGTACAAGCTTGCCGCAAGGATGCTCAACGTATTCAAAAAGCCGTGGAAGCTTGATGACCGCGAATTCTATGTCACTGCGAGCATAGGCATATCCATATACCCGAATGACGGGACGGATCTCAGGGAACTGATGAAAAATGCGGATGTTGCCATGTACCGTGCAAAAGAAAAGGGAAAGAACAATTTCCAGATCTTCACTCCTGAACTCAACATGAAGATAATGGAGCGGATGGAGATAGAAAACCATCTGCGTAAGGCAGCTGAACGAAAAGAGTTCGTCCTGTATTACCAGCCCCAGATAGAACTGGCCACGGGCAAGGTCAGGAGCGTGGAGGCACTGATAAGATGGTCAGATCCGAATATGGGCTGGATCATGCCTGAGGCGTTCATACACATAGCGGAAGAGACAGGCCTGATCGGGGATATAGGCGAATGGGTGATGACCACTGCCTGTACCCAGCTGCGCAAATGGCACGACGAAGGGCATGACGACCTCAGGATATCTGTGAACCTGTCGGCAAGGCAATTCCAGCAGCATGATATTTTTGAAAAGATCATGGACATAGTCGAAAAAACCGCCATCAGGCCGGAATGGCTGGAGCTTGAAATAACCGAAAGCCTGGCCATGCAGGATCTCGAGCATACCACGGGCATCCTGAGACGTATCAGGGATGCGGGTTTTGGCATATCGCTTGACGACTTCGGGAAAGGGTATTCTTCCCTCAATTACCTGAAAGCGCTGCCGATAACGAACCTGAAAATAGACAAGACATTCATACACGGCATATCGAACAGCGCAAACCAGGCCAAGATCGTAAAGGCACTGATATCGCTGGCCCACAGCATGGATCTTACCGTGACTGCGGAGGGAGTGGAGAGCAGCGCCCAGTTGGAGTTCCTGGTGAAAGAGCGCTGCGACACTGCCCAGGGGTATCTGTTCAGCAAGCCGAAGCCGGCGAAAGACGTAGACCTGTCATCATACGGGGCACTGGTGGAAAAGCATGCGGAATCGCCCCAGTGTGAGGAAATGACTTCCTGACCATACCTAACCGACTTCACGGCCGGACTTTCTTA
>DAOSCC010000273.1:0-2676 GCA_035361135.1 Clostridiales bacterium
TTTGGTTGAAATAATCAAGCCATCCAGTGAACGGGTTACGCCGGCATGCCCTGTTTTTGGCACTTGCGGCGGCTGCCAGTTGCAGCATCTTAATTACCAGGCTCAGTTACTGATGAAGCAGCAGATAGTATATGATGTCTTAAAGCGAATCGGAGGCTTAAAGAATATAGAGGTACAACCGGTACTGGGCATGGCGGAGCCGTGGGGATACCGCAATAAAGGACATTTCAGGGTAGAGAACAGGGATGGCGGGATTAAGATAGGCTTTTTTGAGGAAGAAAGCCATAAGCAGACAGATGAGTGTTGCAAATACCTTTTTTCTCGTAAGGTTGTGGATTCGCTGGACCGGCTGCCTGGGATGCTGTAAGACTTTAAGGTGCCTGTAGCGACTGGCGGACAGCCGGGACTCAAGAATTTGCTGATCAGAGAAAGCCACAGCAGGGGTAAACTACTGCTTATTTTCGTTATTTCGGAAAAAATGGACTATGATTTCAGCGAAATTGCACGGGAAATATGTAAGAATAATCCTGACGTTGTCGGTGTATGTACAAATATTAATCCCATGAAGGCAGGGCCTGTCCTGGGTGAGAAGACGAAAGTTATCTTTGGCAAGGGTGAAATTGAGGATAAGATTGGTCCTTAAAACTAAAGAATTACTTAACTTTTGAGATTTTCTGCAGTTTCTGGGGTAGGGTGAAGTGCTCCCCTCAGCGTGGACAACATGAGCAAGCTTTGAAACCGAGTCCTCATTCCATGGTATAATGTAAATGCTTTACCAATACGCAGGATAGGGCAACGCTGGAGAGCGACCTGAGCAGCGTATTGGGTTTGCGGGGAAGGCGATGTCGTCAGGCATCGTCTTTTTCATTGCCTTTCCCGGAAACCAAAGCGTTAAACTCCGGGGGGTCGGGGGCGGAGCCCCTGACATTGCATTCATCGCTTATGCAGGATAACGGATACACCCCTGTTTTTATGTACTCATAGTACTCGTTCGGTGAAAGCTTTGCAAGCGACCATTGGTAACGTTCGTTGTTGTAGTAATCGATCCAATCCAGCACTTTCCTTTGAATCTGCTGATGAGCGTCGCTGTTAAGCAGGCGTATTTCGTCCTTCATGTGCCCGAATAAGCTCTCCTGCGGGGCGTTGTCCCAACAGTTGCCCCGGCGGGACATCGATCTGCGCAGCTCATAGTTCCCCAGTATCTCAACAAACTTGGTGCTTGTGTAATGGCAGCCTTGATCCGAATGTATCAGCGTATCGGTGCGAAGCTCGCCGCCATGGTTATTTATCAGCTGTTTGACCGTATCAAGAACAAAATCCACCTCAAGGGAAGTACTGCATACGCAGGCCAGCACCTGCTTCGTAAACGCATCCATGATCACCGAAACATAGGTGTACTTCAGAGAGCCGCCCGCATGGTGGGAATAGCGAGGTATGTAGGTTATATCTGTCAGCAACACTGTTCTCGGGCCAAAAGCCTTGAATTGCCGGTTTAAAACATTCGGAGCGACATTGTTCGTCTGCATAGCCTTGGAAATCCTGCGATATGGGTTCGGCTTGCGGATGGGACAGCGGAGGTTGTACTTTGCCATAAGCCGCCGTATTTTCTTTGGATTCATAACAACCGGCGGCTTCTGATGCAGCAAGCGCATATGTATGCCCCTGACGCCTTTGTCATAGCCGCGATACTGAAATGCCAGCAGAATCAGCTCAAAATCCGCTCGATCCTGCTCTTCAAGCTCCTTCCGTTTCTTTTCGCAAGCGACCCAGTTGTAGTAGCCGGAGCGGGAAACGCCGGCGAGCTTGCACAACTCGGAAATGTTGAGAAGATTGTTGTCGCGGCTGATCGTCGCGCGTATTATCTCATATTTTACTGAAGGTGCTGCGTTCATATACATGGCTACTTTTTCTCCTGTCCCGCCAAGATAATTTTTTTTAGAAACTCTATCTCCTGGGACATGTATGCAACCTGATTGTACATTTGCGCAATGTCGGCCTCGCTTAACACCGGCAGCTTCGATTTGTTGGATCTGCGCGGCGGTTTGGGAAAGTCGTAGGTCTTTTCAGGCTGATCGACCTGCGGCTCGCTGCCCTCGGTAAAGGCAAGCCCTTTCTCTTTCTGATGCCTGAGTGTTTTTAGAAGACCATTGATCCTGCTTCTTGTCAGGATCGCCGTGTTCAGCCCGGCATCTTCAAATATCTGTTTCGGGTCGACGCCATCGCAGTATCTTTGCCAGAAATGCTCCTTGAAAGCCTTTGTATACGATACGGACTTCCTTGAAACATAGCTGATATGCGGCGAGTCCAGCAGCTCATGAATTTGTTCGGCGGTGAGTTCGACATGCTCATACTTCCCGTCGTCCCTTTTCTTTGGGCGGCCTGCTCCGGGACGCGCGCCGCCCCTGTTTGTACCATCCTTTGCCATTGAAATCCTCCTTTTGGAGAGCGAAGAAGTCGTTTGAATTATCATAGCATGATTTGGTGTCCATTTTATGAATTCCAAACTTTTTTATCTGTCCATGATATTGATTTCCTCACTCGGTTATTTGTCCAGCGTTTTGATTTCTCGTTTCCAAATTCATTTCAATGGTTGTCCATTTTTTAGGGTGCATATCAGGGGCGGTCAAAATCTCTGGTGGATATGTTTCGTGCAACGGGCGGGGGGTCACGCGCGAA
>DAOSCC010000274.1:0-2649 GCA_035361135.1 Clostridiales bacterium
CGATGACGAGGCAGGGGAATCCCGTGCGGAAATAATCGTCCAGCCTCTTTTTCCTTTCCTGGGGAGACAGGCTTGCAAGGTATGTCATTTCCACCTTGCCTATGATCTGGATCCTGTCTGTGCCGAAATACTCCATGTAGCCCGAAAGCTGAAGGCCGGGCCTGTTCACGTCGGATGTGGTGATCTCGATATCACCTGCAGATTCCGACATGCAGACCGGTTCCAGATGGAATTCCTCCATGAGCGTTTTGAGCTTTACAGTAAACATCAGCCGCCCTCCGTACAATGCTTAATGTATATAACAGCAAAACATGCTGCATGATACACTGTGACGTGCATAAAAAATTATCTTATTCTGAAACACAGTTATCAGTTAGATTATATACCATCATGACAGAATTTACGAGAGCGATATGACAGATGCCGTGCAAAGCCTCTGATGTAAAGATTTGGTCCCGGCATCCGGTCCGAAAGAAGATTGCCCGGGTTTGACAAAGATTCCTATAGGAGGGTGTACAAAATTTTAATTATTGTGTGGATTTTTCAGCTTATAAGCAAGAAAAGCTGTGTCATAGCTTTACATAAGTCATGATAACGATGTATTATGTAGTCTGATAACTGGAAAAACATGCAAATATTATTACAATAGTCGATTTTTTGTACACCCGGATCCTTATTTCCCGGGGAAATAACGTGTTCGGTACAGGCTCCGTGATCAAAACCGTAACAGAAGCAAACATGCACAATACCGTGAAATGATTTGGCCTGGTCCTGAGACCAGGCCGAAGTTAAAGGCTGAACCCTTAAGAAAATGTGATCCGGAAAATATCCTGCATTTAAAGCACTGTGCACTGTAAATGTTTATGCACTTAAATCTCCAGGATGCTCCCGAAGACCTTCAGGCGGAACACACCCCGGCTCAATGCGGCACATCCGGTCCTTGTCCCGCCATGTACTTCTCCCTGTAATGGTGGGCCTGCTCAAGCATCATGTCCTTGACCTTCATGAGCCTTGTCAGGTTGCCTCTCTCGTTCTCGTCCAGTTTCATGACGATATATCTGATGGTTTCCTCGAGGTTCGGAATCAGGACATGCTCCAGCGCATTGACCCTGCGCCTCGTCTTTTCTATCTCATCCGCCAGCAGCTGCGCAGATTTCTCAAGCTCCGCCAGCTTCAGAAGCGTCGGCGTCAGTTCGGAGAGAGTCGCTATCGCTGCGTCCAGTTCGCTCGATGTATCCGCAAAGCCATAGGGATATATATCGAATTCGTCGTCGGAGACGGCATGGAACTCCAGCACGGGCACGTCGACGCTCATGATGTTCCTGGTAGACGCTTTCAGTTCCACCTTCTGCTTCGGGAACATGAGAGCCTCCTCCATGACCTCCGTGCTCATCCCGGCTCTTGCCATGACAAAGCGCGAATGGACTTTCATGAGCTTCTCCTCGGCTTCCTCCCTGAGGGCCTTGTTTTCCCTGACTATCTCGAGGAATTTCTTCATAAGCTCGTCACGCTTGTCCTTTAGAAGCTTATGCCCTCTTCTTGCAGTACTTAGCCTTTTTTTCAACCCGGTCAGCACCATCCGGGTTGGGTTGACATTCATTCTTGCCATCGGCTGTTGCTCCTCTGACTCGTTTTGTTGGTTATTGTCCGCACCATTTTACTGGCTGCAGATCCCGTTATTTTGTCCCTGGTGTTGAACCCGTCGTTTTTCGGCCGCCGCTTTATTACTTTTATGACATTAACCCGGCTGCGATTGCTTTGACCTTATATCCGCCATTACTCCCCGTATTTATTTGCAGGCAGGTACTTATCGATGTACTCCTGCTTGATACGCTTAAGTTCGCCGACAGGCAGTATCGAAAGCAGCTTCCATCCGAGGTCGAGGGTCTCCGTGATCGTCCTGTCGGTATCGTACCCCTGGGAAACGTATTCTGATTCGAATGCATCAGCGAATCTGGCGTAGAGCTTGTCGATGTCGGTCAGCGCAGCATCTCCGAGTATGACTGCAAGCTCCTTGGCCTCCTTGCCCCTGGCGTAAGCCGCGAAAAGCTGGTTCATGGTATTGGCGTGATCTTCCCTGGTCTTGCCCTCTCCTATACCTTTGTCCTTCAGTCGGGACAGCGACGGGAGCACGTCGATGGGCGGAGTGATGCCCTTCTTGTGCAGTTCACGGCTGAGTATGATCTGGCCTTCCGTGATGTATCCCGTCAGGTCGGGAATCGGATGGGTCTTGTCATCTTCAGGCATCGAAAGTATCGGTATCAGCGTTATGCTGCCCTCATAGCCCTTTTTGCGGCCTGCACGCTCATAGAGCGTCGCCAGGTCCGTATACAGGTAACCGGGATATCCGCGGCGGCCTGGCACTTCCTTGCGGGCTGCCGAGACTTCACGGAGCGCTTCGGCATAGTTTGTAATGTCGGTGAGTATGACAAGCACATGCATGCCTTTCTCAAATGCCAGGTATTCGGCAGCCGACAGGGCCATACGCGGCGTCGATATACGTTCGATGGCCGGGTCGTTGGCCAGGTTCATGAACAGGACCGTCCTGTCTATGGCTCCTGTCCTCTTGAAATCGCTGATAAAGAAGTCGGCTTCCTCGAATGTGATGCCTATTGCTCCGAACACCACCGCAAATTTGCTGTCGGTCCC
>DAOSCC010000275.1:0-2640 GCA_035361135.1 Clostridiales bacterium
TTGCCAACAGGGAACATTACAAGCATGTGGAAAAACTGAAGGAGCAGTATTCGCTTTGAGATTTATAAATACCGAATCCAAAATGCATGGTTTCCATGATCACAGAACTTTCTGCATGAACTGAAGTGATCAATATCAAAACGCAACGAAAAGAAGCTGCAGCTTTTTATTTGGCTGCAGCTTTTTCATCTTTATTTTTCAGCTTATTTAGCAGTATCCGACCAAATTTTCTTCAGTTACTGTCCTTTATATAACCCATTTGACCGGATCCCGGGCTATACAGTGCTTCCGGTCCGGCTGCGGAGTTCCGGCAGGTTTTTCGGCCCAATTCCAGCCTTGCGGGATCTGATGCCTGTCACTGGGCCTCACCGGGTTCAGTCTTCGTAAGCGCCCTGTAAATGAACACGGCTGCCTGTGCCCTGGTCGCGTTATATTTAGGTCCCAAAGTGCTCCCCTGCATCCCTTCCATGATGCCTTCACCCACGAGCACGGCCATCGCCGGTACGGCACCGGGCGAAATATTGTTTTTGTCTATGAATTTCTCAAGGACAGAGTTGTCATGTGCATTATATTTGCGTCTCGACGCCTGGAGCGCCCGGAATACCATCACTGCTATTTCTTCCCTTGTTATCGGCCTCTCGGGATAGAACCTGTTGTTTCCGTCCCCGGATACTATGCCGAAATTCTCCGCGATCATTACTTCCCTGTAGTACCATTTGTCATACCTCACGTCCGCCAGGCTTCCGACAGGAGCAGTTTCCAGTCCGAAGGCCCGCACGAGCATGACCGCGAACTCAGCCCTGGTCACGGTATCGTTCGGCATGAACAGGGTACCGCTCTTGCCTTTTATGATCCCCATGCCTGCCAGGTTCTCGATGGCGTCTTTGGCCCATGGAACGCCGCCGATATCTGAAAAATACATCCTGGTGTTTGTTCTGGCTTCCGCAACGTTACTTTCGGAGCGCCCGGTATCATTGTACGCTTCGACTTTGTAATAATAGCGCGTTCCGGCACTGAGGCCTGAATCGTAATATTCCGTTGTGTCTTTCACCAGTTCGGCAACCGGATAGAAGTTCCGGTCGCTGTACAGGCTGCGCAGGACACGGAAGCCCTTTTCGGAATCTGAATTATCATTCCATTTTAACTTTATTTGTGAAGAAGACATTGATACTGCCTGTAAATCAGAAGGTGCTCCAGGCAGCGCCGTAAATACGAGGATCTCCTCGCTTACCGCATCCGCATTTCCTGAGTAGTTAATTGTCCTGACTCTATAGTAATATTTCATATACTTATTGAGATACGATATTATATATTCGGTCTGATTGGCAGATACCCATGCGATGTTGTTCCAGCTTCCGTTATCACCAATTTTCTGTTCTATGATAAAGCCATATTCGTTGTCTGAAGTGTCCGTCCAGCGAAGTTTTATCTGATGCTCCGATATATATTCGTATCTCAGGTCTGCAGGAGGATTTATGATCCCTATACCACCTGATACCGTGCCGGAAAACTCAGAGTAAGTACTACCCCCTTCTGAAAAGGCCCTTACCCTGTAAGTGTACTGGACTCCCCTGTCCACTTTACTGTCAATAAAGGTGGTGACGTTCTTGCCTACTGTGGCGTACAATCCAAATTGTCCGCTTCCATAAGCTCCTCTCCATATTTCAAAACCAGCTTCATCAGTTGAATTGTCGACCCATCTCAACTCTATCTCATCGTTCTGCCTGACGGATAAAGTCAGCCCATATGGTGTTCCAAGATAATAGCTGTGTACCGTGATCTCGTTTGAATATAAGGAATAATTGGTGGCGGTCTTTGCCATTATCCTGTATGTATAAAATGCTCCGGGTACGATGCCCGTATTGTCATACCAGCCCTGTACCGTCGGCCCGACAGTCATAATGGGGCTGAAGGCCCCATTGGCCATCTTCCTCTCGATCACCACATCAGCATTGCTTACGCCAGACCAGGATATATAAATAGTGTCGTCCGACGTCGCTTTGGCTGAGACCGTCGGAGTTGGGAGCAAAGTGTATGCGCCGTGGCCGGATTCATCAGGGAACGGTTCGCCGGAAACGCCCGTCCCGAGCGACTTCCTTACCCGGTAGAAATACCTGGTATTGGGCTCAAGGCCGGTATCGCTGTATTTCAGAACACCCGCCGCAGTTGTGAATATGGTTGTCCACGTCCCGTCAACACCTTTTTTGCGCTCTATGATCGTGTTGTAGTTATCTGACCCGGTATAGCTCCATGTGAGATCCAGGCGTGTAGGTGATACCGGCTTTACATCAAGCGAAGCCGGGGCCACTGCGTCCCAGGCGTTTATGGTCACTTCGTTCGAAGGAGAGGCTGACCTGCCCATGCCATTATATGCAAAAACTCTGTAAATATACGTGCCTCCCTGTACTGCTGTACTGTCGGTATATGTAGGGGAATCCGCATTGGCCGTGCCTATCGTGACGTACTTCTTCTGACTGTCATCATACCTTTCTATAATGAAACTTGTCTCATTATTGGAGTTGTCATTCCACAAAAGTGTTATCCCTGACCCGGAAACGACACTCGCCCTGAGCGAAGAGGGCGCATCGGGGACTTTCGCAGTTATGCTTATTGTTGCGTATGACGAACGGTTCCCCTTGT
>DAOSCC010000276.1:0-2636 GCA_035361135.1 Clostridiales bacterium
ATGAGATTTCCGAAAGGCACAGGGCGTTCATAACCGAACTCGTCTACGGCGTCGTTAAGCGGAAACTCACGCTGGACAGGACGGCGGCCGCATGTTCCAATATAAAGATGGAGAGGCTGTCTCCGTGGATAAAAAATATCCTGCGCCTTGGGACGTATCAACTGCTGTATCTGACAAAAGTGCCCCCTTCCGCGGCAGTGAATGAGAGTGTCAAACTTGCGGGCAGATACGGGCATAAGGCCTCGGCCGGGTATGTCAACGCTGTGCTGAGGAACATTGCGGGAGGCGGCGGGAAAGATATTGTCCCGGACAGGGCAGTGGACCCGGTAGGGTATCTTTCGGTCAGGTATTCGTATCCCAAATGGATCGCAGATAAATTCATGGAACTGTTCGGGGAAGAATTTGCAGAGAGTCTGCTGGAAGCTGGCAACAGGGTTCCAGACCTTACAGTGAGGGCCAACACGCTGAAGACCAGCGCCGAAGGATTGGTCAATGCGCTGAAAAACGAAGGCGTCGAAGCGTCACCGGGAAGATATGTCAGCGATGCGGTGATAATAAAAAGCCAGGTTTCGGTTGCCGGGCTCGAGGCATTCAGAAACGGACTGTTCCAGGTGCAGGATGAGAGTTCCATGCTGCCTGCGGCAGTGCTGGCGCCCCAGCCGGGCGAAAAGGTGCTCGACGCCTGCAGCGCGCCCGGAGGGAAAGCTACGCATATGGCCCAGATGATGAAAAACAGGGGTCTCATTACAGCGATGGACATACACGGGCATAAGCTTAAACTGATAGAAGATGCGGCCGGCAGGCTCGGAATCGATATAATCAGTACGGAACTGCATGATGCGTCGGTCCCCGTACCGCGGCACGAGGGAGCGTATGACAGGGCGCTCCTGGACGCTCCGTGTTCAGGCCTCGGGATAATAAGGAGGAAGCCTGATATCAAGTGGGCAAGGGAGAGCAGGGATATCGGGAGCATCACGGCACTGCAGCGACGGCTGATAGACAGTGTTTCAAAAGCTGTGAGACCCGGCGGCGTGATGGTCTACAGCACATGCACGCTGCTGCCGGAAGAAAACGAACGCATCGTAAGGGATTTTCTGAATAATAATGATGAGTTTTATGAAGACGATATCGCCGCATTTCTGCCGCATGAGCTTTCGAAGCACGCCAGGGGCGGCATGCTGCAGGTTTATCCCAACAGGGACGGGATAGACGGTTTCTTTATCGCAAGACTGGCAAGGAAGGAGAAATAGCGGATTGGCAAGCGATTTGGGAAAGGTATGCCCGGGCGGTTCAGGAAATATAAATGCGGACGGTTCGGGGAAAATCTATCTTCCGGATTTGAATATATGCGAACTCGAGGAGTTTTTTACGGGCATCGGGCAAAAGAAATACCGGGCAAAGCAGGTATTCAGCTGGATAGCGAGGGGAGCCGGGAGTTTTGACGAGATGACGGACCTTCCGCTGTCGCTGAGGGAAGAGCTGAAACTTTTAGCCAGTGTTTCCGGTCTAAAAGTAAGAAAAAAGCTCGTATCTGCCATCGACGGTACTGTAAAGTATCTGTTCGGACTGGATGACGGCAATGTCATCGAAAGCGTGCTGATGGAGTATATACATGGCTACACGGCATGTGTTTCTTCACAGGTAGGCTGCAAAATGGGCTGCAGTTTCTGCGCGTCGACGATAGCCGGGTTCAGGAGGAATCTCACTGCCGGCGAGATACTCGGACAGATACTGGCGATACAGCGGGACAGCGGCGTAAAGGTGAACAATGTGGTCGTTATGGGGATAGGCGAGCCGTTCGACAACTACGACAATGTCGTCAAATTCCTGAGGCTGGCGAATTCCCATGATGGATTGAATATAGGATACAGGCACATGACTGTTTCGACGTGCGGGCTCGTGCCGGGCATGCTCAGGTTTGCCGACGAAGGCTTCCAGGTGAATCTTGCGATTTCGCTGCATGCATCCAATGACCGTATAAGGGAGAAGCTGATGCCGGTGGGGAGGAAGTATCGTATTGACAAAATAATTGAAGCTAGTAAGATATATACAGAGAAAACCAACCGCAGGATCATGTTCGAATATGCCTTGATAGAAGGCGTCAACGATTCGCTGGAAAACGCTGCTGAGCTTGCCTTCCTGTTAAAAGGACTTTTGTGCCTTGTAAACCTTATACCGGTAAATCCAGTGGAGGGGATCAGTTACCGCCATAGCGGCCGCAGGCGCATTGAGGAATTTGCTGCGATCCTGAAAGAGAAGGGTATCGAAACGACGATCCGCCGCGAACTTGGCTCAGATATAAACGCGGCATGCGGACAGCTGAGGCGGAGCGAAATAAACGCCGAAAAAGGGGCAGAGCAGGCAAATGAGGCAAAAGACTCGGCAAGTGCAGAGTCAAATGCAGTAAGTAAAAGTGAATGTAAGTAAATCAGGTAATGAAGAGCAGTGTAATACCGGTCGAAATGCAAAACAGGACGACATTATTCTAAGGCAGGTGCTGATGGCTTGAAATATGCAGCAGGTACCGACAGAGGATTATTGAGGGACATAAATGAAGACAGCTATATGATCATCCCGGGGCACTCGGGCACGTCCTGCGCCTTCGACGGTCCATGGGCCGCCATGGCCTGCCTGCA
>DAOSCC010000277.1:0-2636 GCA_035361135.1 Clostridiales bacterium
AGTGTTAACCGGGCGGGAGCCGAACGAGTACATGAAAGGTGGAAAATGAATGCCTATAAGGATTCCGGACAGCCTGCCTGCTGCAGAGGTGCTGAATAGCGAAAATATATTCGTGATGACAGAGCGGAGGGCTGAAAGCCAGGATATCAGGCCCCTGAATATCGTCGTTCTCAACCTGATGCCTACAAAGATCGTAACTGAGACGCAGCTGCTGAGGCTTATAGGAAACACGCCGCTCCAGGTGGACGTGACATTTTTGCATCCTAAGTCACATACGTCGAAAAACACCCCGCAGGAGCACCTGCTGAAGTTTTACAACACGTTCGACGAAATCAGGGACAGGAGATTCGACGGCCTTATCATAACAGGTGCGCCTGTCGAGCAGCTGCCGTTCGAAGAGGTGGATTACTGGGAAGAACTGAAAGAGATAATGGAGTGGAGCCTGCACAACGTTTATTCCACTTTCCATATCTGCTGGGGAGCCCAGGCCGGGTTGTATTACCATTACGGCATCCCGAAATATCCGCTGGAGAAAAAACTGTCAGGCGTGTACAAACACAGGATCGTAAAGAAGAATGTGATGCTGCTCCGGGGGTTCGATGACGAATTTTATGTGCCTCATTCGCGCTACACTGAGGTCAGGAGGGAAGATATCGAAAAGTCCGGTGAACTCGAAATACTGGCTGAGTCCGACGAAGCGGGGGTTTATATAGTTCTTGCCCTGAACGGAAGGCAGATATTTGTTACCGGGCATTCGGAGTATGATCAACTGACGCTTAAATACGAGTATGACAGGGACATGGGCAGAGGACTCGACCCGCAGATACCGGAAAATTACTTCCCGAATGACGATCCGGAAAGGATGCCTGTCGTTGGGTGGAGGGCGCATGCGAACCTGCTGTTTGCCAACTGGCTCAACTATTACGTATACCAGGAGACTCCTTTCGATCTGAATCAACTGGATCCAGCCAGGAAGGCAAAGTAACGGGGAAACTGTCAGATATACGGAAGGCTGGTCGGAGACCAGCCTTTTATTGTACATACCTGACCGGTATATCGGCGTTCGGATCGAACTCAAACTCTTTGGTTGAAAGGTTGCCGACATTCTGTGAATGATAGTGCAATAAATTGGGATCGAAGCAAAAAGAAAGTGCAACCATTCCCCAAAACAGGTCTTTAGGGATCAATCCAGAACTATATTCCCTCTTTCAGATTCGAGCCTGATGGTAACGCCGCCTGGCGATTGCAGCTCATATTCAGTACCATAAGGCCTTTTGGCGCCGGTGGTTTTATCCTGTAAGAATATGGCGCCTTTTGATGATTTGGCCCGGATGGCCGGTGGTATCTCCTGCAGGTCTCCGTCTGCAGGAACAGTCAGGTGTATGGTGCCTGTATAAGTCTTTGCCTGGACCGGGAAGCTGCCGCTTTCGATATTTATGGTTCCGCCCCTGCTTTCCAGGCGTACGCTGCCCGGTTCCCAGCCAGACGGAAGTGAAATGATCAGCTCGGCGCGGTTTTCATGCAGTGAAACCAGCGAGAACAGGGGAAGCCTGCCGTTGGATCTCTCCGTGAACACTACCCTGCCTCCGTCGCTTTTTATATCGAAATCGAGCCAGTTGGATTTTTCATACTCGAGGCTTATATTTCCAGAGCCGCCTTCCGTCAGCCTTATATTTGAATGTGCCGTTTCTATGCTTATTTCCGATATTCCGTCCATGCCGAACTCCCGCTGTATAACAGTGATATCTGCGGGTTTCATGCTGTTGAATATCATAAACAGCTTGACGGGAAGCCCGGATGCCAGGGAGACAGCAAGCCCGGCAGCTGTTATGATGAGACCTGCTCTCAGTGACCGGCAGACCCGTTTCGGCCCGGTAACGCCGGATACGTCCTGGTGCGCTTCAACCGTATTGCTGCCTGGCTTTGAGCCTTTTTTCACCATTTTGTAAACCAGGCTGGCAGACACCCTGATCAGTGGCCGGCACAGTACGTAAAACCCGTATGCGATCAGCAAACAGACGCCTGACGCAAATATCCCGATCCCGATCGTGCCTGCGATCTCACCGATGTACCGTGCAGGTATTTTAAAAGCTTCAGATATCGATGCAGGCAGGATGATGCATGCGGCGGCGGCCGAAACAACAGTACAGAGGAACAGTATTATTGCGATGCTGTATGTCGTGAAGATAACGAGCGAAAGCAGGAATACCGACAATGGCCCTGTGATCCCGGCATGTGCCGATTTGACCAGCCTTGAATAGTTTTTCAGGCCTGGATCGGCATTTACGAGCCTGATGCTGGTTTCGGCCCTGATGGCAGCAGCGATTTTTTCGGGAGGATCGAGCCTTGAAAGCAGTTCGCCGGGGTCCGCTCCCTCTTCCAATGCATCGCTGAAATATTCTTCATAGTAATCCAGGGCTTCTCTTTTTTCGTCTTCGGCAAGGCCTTCCAGGTTTGCTGCCAGGGCATCGAGAAAGCTTTTTATCCTTTCATCCATTTGCATCACCGCCTGTAATAAAATCAATGATCCTTTTCAGTTCAGCCAGTCCGTTTTTATATTCTGCCAAGCGTTTTGCCCCTGATGCGGTTATCCTGTAATATCGCCTCAGGCGGCCTGAATGCTCGGCGGAATAGGT
>DAOSCC010000278.1:0-2613 GCA_035361135.1 Clostridiales bacterium
CGAAAGGCTGCGTTTATAACATTGCACAGAATTTGACGGAGGAAAACAAGTAGTATTGGAGGGGCTATTTATGAAAAAGATTTTAGCACTTGTCATGAGTATGGCTTTAGTAATGTTTGTACTTGCCGGATGCGGCAAGGGCGCAACGGAAACTCCCGGAGGCAACGGAGGCGGTGTTGCGCCTGGCGGCAGTGACGGCGGCGGCAATGCTGCGGCCGGAGATCTTAAAACAGGCTTCGCAGTCATAACATCGATCACCAAATCCACAGATGCAGGCGACAATCCCGGCCTCGCACAGGTCGATTCGACGGTTGCCGCTGTGACGGTCGACGCCCAGGGAAAGATAGTCAACGCAGTTTTCGATGCGGTACAGACGAAAATCAATTTCACTGCCGAAGGCAAGATAACGACGCCTCTTGACACCAATGTGAGGACCAAGCAGGAACTTAAGACGGAATACGGCATGAGCAAGGCTTCAGGTATCGGGAAGGATTGGAATGAGCAGGCCGATGCTTTCGCGGAGTATGTAAAGGGCAAGACCATCAGTGAAGTGAAAGGGATAGCGCTGAACGACTCCGGAGCACCTGCCGACGCCGAACTGTCTTCATCTGTGACGATGCATGTCACGGACCTGATCGCAGTGCTGGAGAAAGCAGTGAACAATGCACAGGCTTTGGGCGCAAAGCCGGGTGACAAACTGGGCCTCGGCATCGTGACCACCATCAGCAATTCTGCTGACGCCACGGCTGGCAAGGACGGCGTCGCCCAGGCATATTCGATCTATACCGCGGCTACATTCGGCGCTGACGGTAAAATCACCAGCAGCATAATCGACGGTTCCCAGTCAAATGTCAATTTCAATACATCGGGGAAGATCACTACCGACCTGCAGAATGCCAACCTGCAGACAAAGAACGAACTGGGAGACCAATACGGCATGAGGAAGGCATCCGGCATCGGTAAGGAATGGAATGAACAGGCCGCTGCATTTGCGGAATATGTAAAAGGCAAGACTATAAGCGAGGTAAAGGGCATATCCCTGAATGAAGAGGGCAGGCCTGCGGAAGCCGATCTGACAAGCTCTGTGACAGTGCATGTGACAGACTTCATCTCGGTACTCGAAAAGGCTTCACAGAACGCAAGATAGAAAAATCGGCGATTTTGTGGTAATATTGGTCAGAGAGGCATGATTTTTGCCTCTCTGATTTATTTTATCGTAAAGAAAGGATAGTAATGAGCCCCGGGAACTATAATACGGGTCCTGTATAAGACGCATGATGTGATGGGTTCCATATCGGGTATGAAAGATTTCGCACCAGGCGGAAAGTTATATTGATTGAAAGTGATGAACCAGGACATGACAGGCGATAAAAAGGAAATGTTATTGAAAGATTTCATGTTCAGTGTGTTAGGTAGGGAAAAAGCATTGTTCAGCAGGAAGAGAACTGGCCGGAAGACAATCGGCGAATTAGCTTCGCTGATAATGAGCGTTGTTCTTGTAACAGCCATGCCTTCGAGCCTGGCCGGATGCGGCGCAAAAAAGCCTGTACGCTATGAGGCTACTTTTCTCAGGCTGTTCGATACCAAGACGACCATAATAGCCTATATGGATGATAAAGAAGAGTTTGCAAGGTATTCGCAGCTGATATATGACAATCTTGAGGAGTACCACAAACTCTACGATATCTACAACAACTATGAAGGGATCAGCAATATCAAAACAATAAATGACATGGCGGGCAAGGTGCCGGTCAAGGTCGACAAAAGAATAATCGACCTTTTGGAATATGCGAAGGAATGGTATGAGAAGACCGACGGCGAAATGAACGTAGCTTTTGGTGCGGTGCTGCGGATCTGGCATGATTACAGGGAAAGGGGCATGGAAGACCCGGATTCTGCGGAACTGCCGCCGATGGAAGATTTGGTGGAAGCTTCGAAGCATACAGATATAAACAAAGTAATAATAGATGAGGAAGCGTCCACGGTATTCCTGGCAGACCCTGAGATGAGCCTGGATGTCGGGGCGATAGCAAAAGGGTATGCCGTAGAGCAGGTGAGCAGAATTGCTGCAGAAAACGGTTTCACTTCAGGACTCATCAGCGTCGGGGGCAACGTCCGCGCCATCGGCTCCAAAGATGGTGAAGGAAAGCCATGGAACGTGGGAATCCAGAATCCGGATCCCGGAGAAGGCAGCAATGAGATCCATGTATTGGACGTCGTCGATGCTTCAGTAGTCACCAGCGGCGTATACGAAAGGTACTATACTGTCGAAGGGAAGAATTACCACCACATCATAGACCCTGATACGCTTTATCCGTCAGACGAGTTCAAGTCCGTATCGATAGTCTGCAAAGACTCGGGGATGGCGGATGCATTGTCTACGGCTGTTTTCAACATGTCTCTTGATGAAGGCATGGAATTCATCGAATCGATCCCGGACACGGAAGCGTTCTGGGTGCTGAGCAGCGGAGAACTCAAATATTCGAGCCATTTCAGGGACTATATCAAAAAATAGGGATTTGCGTCGGAAGCAAAGTTATAAAACACATGAGCATTGGGAAATGCTAATATAAGTTTGTACGGTTTCAGCCTGCGCCACAGGCGTTTGAGACA
>DAOSCC010000279.1:0-2569 GCA_035361135.1 Clostridiales bacterium
CTATGAAGTCAGTTTCCGACAGCAGGAACTCCCTGTATTCCTGTTCCCCGGTAGTCAGCAGCAGTTCGGCGGCTGCATGCAGTTTAGCTGTTTTTGCGTCGCCGCTTCCGTCCGTGATCCTGAAAAGTTCACGGGCGATCTCCAGCGCCTCATCGCTCAGCTTGTCGTTGAAGCCCTTCAACGCGCGGGAAGCAGCAGCCAGATGGGCGGCGGTCGTCAGTTCTCTTATTGGATTGTCTTCTGTAAACACCCACCGGTCGTCGTCATTCCCTTTGATCCCGTCCGTCATGACCGCACTGTCGCCGAGGTGCACATACTGTCTCAGATGGCTGCTGATAATGCCGCGATAGAGCCGCCCCAGCGAACGGTATGCACCTGCAATGGAAAGCACGCCATGCTCTATCTGCTGGAGGATGTCGTTTTTGCCGTCAGGCTGGTGGATCTCGGTAATTTTCCTCTCCTGGTCGATGGTGGTCACGTCGTAATAGACATTAAAAGATTCATATGCCAGCGTCAGGATATATACCTCGCCGGACTGCGATTCCACGCGGAGATCAAAATCGCCGGCATCATGCCAGCCGCCTGCGTTCAGCCCAGGAACCACATCTCCCGGCTTGTACCGGGTCAGAGTGGAAGGTCCCTGCCTGTATCCGTCAAAGTGGTTATAATCGACAGGGGCCATCCTGGCGTCATCATTATGGCAAAGCCCGTGCCATACGCGGTACTTCTCGCTGACCCTCATATGGCACATCTGCACCGGGAGGAAGTACTCCAGCACCGGCTGCCAGACTCCGCGGTCGTAAACATCTTCAGCTATACGGAAAATGGACG
This sequence comes from Clostridiales bacterium, assembly GCA_035361135.1. Classification (GTDB taxonomy): domain Bacteria; phylum Bacillota; class Clostridia; order Acetivibrionales; family DTU013; genus DTU013. Next base: position 832 of record DAOSCC010000279.1, read on the forward strand.
ACTCCGATGAGCCATAGCGTATTTTATACAAACCTTCTTCTTTTACCTGCGTGAAATCGAACCTAAGGTAGTTATAGCGGAGGAACCTTCCCCATTCCTGCGCTTCAGCCGAAAAGACTTCTTCTTCACCATTTTCCGTTATTTTAATAAGCACAGGTTTCCTTCGTTCCGTATCCCGCCTGTCAAGCTCTATAACCGCTGTTTTGGCCTGCTCGGGATGATACCCCACCTGCGATATCTGGATGACCGGATTGTACATCCAGCCTTCTACGACATTCGGAGTTATGACCCACCGGATAGCTTTCTCAGTCGCACCGGCAGGCACCTCGCTGCTTACCACGAACCAGCCGTTGTTGTGGTTCATACGGCCGTCGTACAGTTTCAGTTCAGTACCCATGCTCTCTATCACAAGGCGGTTGTACGGGTCGTCCGGCCTTACGATGAAACGCCTGCCGACTGCATAAGGCTCGGCGATTATGTCATCCGCGACAATTGGACTATACTCTTTATTGCCATCGGCAAGGCGTTCTGCGTCCGCCTTTGCGTCAGGCTCGCTGAAATTCCAGATATGTAAGTAATTCGACGGCATCTTCAGCACAGGACCGTTGGGCTGCTTCGGGAAGATACCATGCTTGTCGTCCATTATCCAGGGTTTTCCGAACAAAGCTCCCGGAAACAACTCAAGGTTGAAGCATATTTTGCCGACGAACCTCTCCGGTATGGGCCTGTCCAGGTCCACAGTGATTATCACTGACGGTCCGTCGCCTTTGACGGTGACCTTGTAATTGAACTTAAAATCCGGATAGATCATCGGATTCAAACCCTTCAAATGCCTTGACGGGTCCGGGTAGCCAAGCACAGCAGTGATCGTGTTGGCTGCTTCGTCCATTTCACGGCTGATCTGCTTCGGCACCGGCTGCCACTGCCCCGGCGTCTGCTCGAAACGTATGTCCCCGTTCGTAGCGACACGGTTGCCGTGCATGATGATGCTCACACCCGACTGATGCCCTTCCGGATAGATATCGCTGAAGGCCATCACGTCAACGCTCAGGTTCTGAAAATAACCGGATTCTTCGTTCAGTCTGAAACCCTGTTTCATATTGCTGGTACCTCCATTATCACTGTTTCTGGTGTTCCCGATAACTCTGACATTGGTGTGCGTCCACAAGTTTATCCCATATCAATCCCCTGCCGCGCACCTTGTCATTTTGCAATAAGGCTGTCATGGCAAATATTATAAATGATGCCTGACATACATTATATCAGATAGCCATTTTCGTCTCCATTGCCATCTTTATTAACACTTTCTTCAGATCTTCCCGCACGGTTTTCACCGCCACTGTCCCCGTTTCTTCCTTTACCGTTGCCTTCGGTGTTTCTTCCGCCGGCGTAAGTATAATCATCTGCTCCACTGTCTGTATCCCGCTTAGTCTCCGCCAACCCGCTTTCAGCTTCTATAATGCGGAAAAGCCTGAGGACGAAAGCGCTTTTGGTCCCTATGACCAGTACCGGTGCCATGAACACGCCGACGAAAAGGAGCAGCCAGTCATAAAAGAAAAAGAGCCATATTTCGAAAGCCGCAAGGGCAGTACAGATCAGCGAACGTACAATAAAGCGGGAAAAAATGATCCTGGAATTCGTCAGATGGCGGAAAACCGAGTTCCGATACCTGGCTGCGAGAGCAAAAACATAGAAGAAATGCACATGGAACATCACCAGGCTCAGAAAGCCCAGTATC
>DAOSCC010000280.1:0-2563 GCA_035361135.1 Clostridiales bacterium
TCTCGGGGCCGTCAGACGTATACCCGGTCTTCTTCGGGAAAGCCTGTTTCTTTTTGCTGAAACCGTAAGCCATCCTGATCTTCCGGATTATCTCAGCCTTTTTCTGCTCTCCGGATACATCAAATATGTTGGCCGGCTTTGTAACAAAATCAATAGCCCCTGATTCCAGAGCTTCTATCGTAGCTTTCCCCCCGTCGACAGTCAGACTGCTGAGCATTATGACAGGAGCATCGGTAATTTTCTGCAGTTCCCTGAGACACGTCAGCCCATCCATCGACGGCATGTTCAGGTCGAGCGTTATGACATCGGGATGGAGCTCACGCGCCATGTCCAGTGCTTCCAGCCCGTTTTTGGCTGCCCCGATAACCTTTATATCATGTGTGCCGTCCAGTATATCCCTCAGCACTTTCCGAATAAAGGACGAATCGTCTATAATAAGTACTCCTATCGTTTTCGTCATTACCTGTTCCAGCCTTTTTTGAGCAATTTGCGCTGTTCGCTGAATATATACCTGATGACTTCTTCCCTGTCATTTTCATCTATATCGACATAAGCTATGCCGGCGGCATACCTGTATTTTCCTTCCGATTCCACGTACTCGAACCTGACGACTTTCCCGTAAAACCGGATCTTTCTGTCAGTTTCGCTGAAAAGCTCACATTCCAGATATGTACCGGGTTTAAGCTTCTCATCAAGCAAAAGGCGTATCCCGCCGCCGCTCAGATCGCTCGTGATGGTTTTTCTGAACGGGATATCACTGTTTCTCCCGTTATCGGACGGATTTATGACTCTGTACCGGACATCCACATAACAATCCAGCCGGAAAAAACTTCGTCTCTGTATCCTTGCTATCTCTCCAAGCTTCTCTATCAAAAGCAGGTGTATGTTGTCGACCACCAGCCTCTCCCTGATGGCTGCACTGAATTTATATAGATTAAGCATTTTGCCGTCTCTTTTAAGAAAGCAGACATTATATACCGAGTCTCTGTCCAGCGGAACGATCCTGCCTTCAGAAATAGGAGCCGTAATCAAAGCCGTATCAATGCCTTCCGCCGTGTCGAAACTGCTCACCAGGACTGTCTTTCCGACGTATGTGCTGTTTTCCGGCTCAAGTTCCAGCCGTGTACCTGTTTCAATATCAGCCAGTTCCATACGCATCTCCCGGGTTCCATCTATGTTCTCATAACACTGACAAGCCTGTTGAAAAATCCCCTGATGCCAAGGCTCTGCTGTGCTTCTTCTGCATCCGGGAAGTTTGCCAGCTTCGATGATATTTCTCTGATACTTCTGGCCGCCTGGCTCTTGGGGTAAGCCAGGATAAATGGCTGCTGCTGCTTTACCGACCTTTTTACTGCGCTGTCGCTCAATATGTAACCTGCAGGTTCCAGTCCGAGTCCTAAAAACCTTTCAGCCACCATCACCAGATTGTTCAGTACATCATTGGCCTCCTCGCTGTTTTCAGCCCTGTTGACGACAAGCCTTATCTTTTTGGCCTTGAGCGTGTTGGACATCATCCTGTCCTTGTTGGACACCATCTTTATCAGAGCGTATGCATCCGTTATCGATGTAGGTTCAGGTGTCGTTACCAATAGTAACTCATCGGCGGCCATTATGAAACTCATCACATTATCTGACAATCCTGCGCCCGTATCAACGATAATAAAATCCGTTATCCGGTCGAGCAGCGCTATGTTTTCAATAAACCTGGCTATTTGCTCCCTGTCCAGTTTGAGCAGATCTTCCACTCCGGATCCGCCCGATATGAACTTGATGTTGCTGGGCCCGTCAGTCAGTATCTCAGTAATGTCTTTCCTGTTTTTTACAACATCCAGCAGCGTATATTTCGGTACTATTCCCAGCAAGACATCGATATTCGCCAGGCCGAAATCCGCATCGATTATCACTGTTCTGTATCCCAGTTCACTCAAAGCTATGGCCAGATTGATCGAAACGTTTGTTTTGCCGACTCCTCCTTTACCGCTTGTAACAGTGATAACCCTGGCTGATCTTTTTGCCGGCATTGCCGCCATGTTGTTTTTGTTCCGCAGTTTCAGAACATCTATTACCTGTCTGAGTTTTTCAGCTTGATCCATCTCTCAGGTTACTCCCTACCAAATTCTTTGTTATACTGTCGATATTTGCCGTTTCAATGTCATCTGGCACGCTTTGTCCGGTCGTGATATATGAAAGGCTTTTCCCCGTTATATATCTTGCATTGAGTATGATGCCCAGTACCGGAGTTTCGTCTGTCTTTGTAAATAACAGCTTGTAATCCTTTAAAAAGCTGTAACTTTTCAATATCTCCCTGCAATTCTTCGAACTTGTGGTGGCGCTGAGGACCAGGTATATCTCGTCGGCTTCGGAAGCCTCTATCAGCGCCTTCAGTTCTTCAAACTGGGCTTTGTTTTTATGGCTCCTGCCTGCCGTATCTATCAGGATCAGATCCTTGTCCGAATGCAGGCTCACTGCCTCCTTCATCTCTGCCGGCGTATATGCGACCGATACCGGGATCCCCAGTATCTCCGCATAAGTCTTCAGTTGTTCCACAGCTGCGATCCTGTAT
>DAOSCC010000281.1:0-2540 GCA_035361135.1 Clostridiales bacterium
ACAAAGCTCATATCACCTTTCAGTATGTTGAAAAGCTGTGGAAGTTCGTCAATCTTAAGTTTTCTTAAAACAGAGCCAATTGGCGTCACCCTGGGGTCGTCCAGCGATGAAATGACAGGGCCTGTAGTTTTTTCGGCATCGTTCACCATGGTGCGGAACTTGTAGATCTTAAACACACGGTTACCCTCGGTTACCCGCTCCTGGCTGAATATGACCGGACCGGGCGATGTAGCCTTAATCAATATGGCACTTATCAGCATGACAGGCGAACTGATGATTAGCCCTATAAGCGACAGAACAATATCAAAGGCTCGCTTAAAGAAGCGCTGTTCACGGGTAAGCCCAAGCCTGTCTATGATGAAGGCGGGCATATCCTCAAATTGTATGGTTCTGGTCTTGGACAGGGATATCTCCAAAAGTTGAGGGATAGCATACACAACCTTTCTGCGCTCGATGCACTCCTTGATCATCCTGACCTTGAAATCGTCCGGAACACCGGAACACAGGATAACCTCGCCCACTTCATCAAGCCTGCCGAACGCAAGGTCGGCATCCCTCACATCTATCTCGTATTTGATGGCTATCTTGTGGGCTTTATCCGAGGTGATCTTGTCGCCAATAGCTTTAAGCTCTTCCTGGCTTCCAATTATCATGGCATTGGATTCCCACATCAGTTTTTGCCTTATGCTCAGTAAAAACACCCTCCAAAGCGAAAGATATATGAACATGATAAAGGCGGAACCTAACAGAACGCTTCGAGGGAACGAGAAGCCCTGCAGGAAATATGTAATGGACACGGTCGTGATGCTAAGAAGCGCAACCAGCTTGACGAGGTTCGACAAGGCTTCGCTCACGGTTACCCTGTAAAACTTGATCATCCCGAACATGTCGAAATAGACCAGGGCAGCTATAGTGATGAATGGCATCGCGTTCAGGTATGGCCCTAAGTTGAACATGGGGATATTAAAGCCGAACTTCATGAAGAAAGCGGTAAGGTATGAAAGGTTGATCAGTATAAGATCAATAATGATGATTATTAGCTTGTATGACTTTGTAATGGCCTTGCCCATCATTCACACCTTTCAGAGAAGCCTGTCGTCCCATGTCTTTACCCAAATTATATCATGGAAGCCGGTTTTAAAATAGTATACAATAATTGTTGGAATAACAAACAGGTGGCAAGCTTTGATATAAGCACGGGAATGACGTCGATTCTCCGGCAGGTAAGGCGGTTGGCATATGATTACGATTTTGCTTGCGGCATGTAATGGAGAAAAGCATATAGCCGATCAAATCGAGTCTGTTTTAAACCAGACCCTCCGAAACTGGCGGCTTATCGTTCAGGACGACTGCTCGGAAGACAGAACATGTGAAATCGTCGAAAAATATGCGGCCATGCATCCCGACCGGATAGTATTGAAAAAACGGCGAATACCTTCAGGTTCGGCAAAGGATAATTATTTCAGTATGCTGCAGTATGCGGATTCCGACTATATAATGACCTGCGACCAGGATGATGTCTGGCTTCCTGATAAAATAGAAGTTACAATGCATAAAATGCTCGAGATTGAGAAGAGAATCGGGCATGACAGACCGATACTGGTGCATACCGATCTGAAAGTAACCGATGATAATCTCAACGTCCTGTCAGAATCACTCATAAAGTATCAAAAACTTGACAGCAGCAGGGATAAGCTGAATAACCTGCTGGCTCAAAATATAGTAACCGGGTGTACCATGATGGTTAACCGCGCATTGGCAGATAAGGCGCAAAATCTTCCCGAACAGGCGATTATGCATGATTGGTGGTTTGCGATGATTGCTTCGGCTTTCGGGCAGATCGGGTTTGTTGACAAGCCCACTGTCTTGTACAGGCAGCACGCCGGCAACGCGGTCGGAGCAAAGAACGTGAACAGTATATTCTACAAAATAAAGAGGATGTTTACGCTGAAACAGGCCAAAATGTCCCTGGCAGCCACTTATGCCCAGGCAGAAAGCTTCTGGAATATCTATGGAGACCGGCTTGGCGAAAATGAAAAAGAAATAATCCAGGCATACCTGCAGATACCCGGAGCGAACAGGATGGAAAGAATAAGAATCATATCGAGGCATGATTTCTGGAAAACCGGATTCTTCCGGCGTTGCGGGCAGATTGTAATCCGGCCGTAATTGTAATGGCTTGCCCAATATGCTATAATATCCGAGAAATTGTCTACCGGGGAGGTAATACATAATGAAAGGCATCGTTCTGGCAGGCGGCAACGGAACAAGGCTTTATCCCCTGACGCTGGTCACTTCGAAGCAACTGCTGCCAGTATATGACAAGCCTATGATCTATTATCCCCTGTCAATACTCATGCTGGCCGGCATACGCGAAATTCTTATTATTTCTACCCCCCACGACCTGCCTAATTTCAGGAAGCTCCTTGGAGACGGATCGGACTATGGAATAGAGCTGTCATACAGGGAGCAGCCTTATCCGGGAGGACTGGCGCAGGCCTTTATCATAGGCGAGAGTTTTATCGACGGCGAATCATGCG
>DAOSCC010000282.1:0-2535 GCA_035361135.1 Clostridiales bacterium
TGAGACGCTGAGGATAGGCGGTAATTTCCACGATATCGGGAAAATAGGGACGCCAGACGATATACTGCTCAAAACAGACAAGCTGAGCGACGAAGAACTGAAGGAAATACAGAAGCATCCTCTGAAAGGCGCAAGGATCCTTTCTGCCGTTTCAATGTTCAAGGATGTGGTACCCGTCGTGAAATGCCATCATGAACGGATCGACGGCACAGGGTATCCTGAAGGACTCAGCGGCGATTCCATACCATTGCTGGCAAGGATAATCTCTGTAGCAGACGCTTTTGATGCGATGCTGTCCGACAGGGCTTACAGATCCAGGCTGACCCTTGAGGAAGCAAGACAGCAGCTGCTGAACGGTTCGGGCACACAGTTTGATTCCCATATAGTCTCTGTTTTCCTGGATATCATAGATAAAATGAAAGACACAGGCCTGCTGCATGAAACGGAGACCGGCCGTGAATAACAGCAGCGTTGCCGGAGAGGTTTCCCGGCAAGCCGATGGGAAAACCGTTCTGCGCTCCCGGCGGTGTATCCGCCCGGGAGTTTTGATTTTATTGACATTGATGTTTCGATATTTTAAAATTTATCTTGCTGCATCCGGGAGATGTCATAAACTGGATGGATGCGGCAAATCAAGGCAAACTGCGGGCAATAAACCTGCTTCATGTGGACTGAAAGGAAAGGATAATGTGACAGGAAAGAGGAACAATATAAGAAATATAGCAATAATCGCACATGTGGATCACGGAAAGACGACCCTGGTCGACGGGATGCTCCGCCAAAGCGGCATATTCAGGGAAAACGAGCAGGTACAGGAACGGGTGATGGACTCAAACGACCTGGAAAGGGAACGCGGGATCACCATACTGTCAAAGAATACATCAGTCAGATATAAGGATATAAAAATAAATATTGTGGATACCCCGGGACATGCGGACTTCGGCGGAGAAGTGGAACGTGTGCTGAAAATGGTGGACGGCGTCCTGCTGCTTGTGGATGCTTTCGAAGGGCCGATGCCCCAGACGCGTTTTGTCCTGAGAAAAGCACTTCAAATGAACCTGAAGCCCATCGTTGTCGTCAATAAGATAGACAGACCTGAGGCAAGACCCCGGGAAGTAGTGGATGAAGTGCTGGATCTGTTCATAGAACTGGGCGCCGACGATGACCAGCTTGAATTTCCCGTTGTGTACGCTTCATCCAGGGAAGGCTATGCCGTGCTTGACATCAATGACGAGAGGCGGGACCTGGAGCCGCTGTTCAAAACCATAATAGAACGTGTACCGGCCCCGGCGGGCGAGGAGGACAAACCGCTGCAGTTTCTGGTCTCAAACATAGATTACGACGACTACGTGGGCAGGATAGCCGTCGGCAGGGTCGACAGGGGCAGGATCAGCGCCGGGCAGCAGGTGGCCGTGTGCAAAAAGGACGGAACGGTGTACCGGTCCAGAACCGGCAGGATATATGTGTTTGAAGGACTGAAACGCATCGAGTGTGAAGAGGCCGGCGTCGGGGAAATAGTTGCAGTTTCCGGTATAGACGATATCAACATAGGCGAAACGATCTGCGATGCGGAAGTGCCTGAGCCGCTGCCTTTTGTAGACATAGACGAGCCCACCGTCAGCATGACGTTCAGCGTGAATGACAGCCCGTTTGCCGGAAGGGAAGGGACGTATGTCACGTCCAGGCATCTGAGGGACCGCCTTTTCAAGGAACTTGAAACCAATGTGAGCCTCCGGGTCGAGGAGACTGACAGCGCGGATTCGTTCAAAGTTTCAGGCAGGGGCGAACTCCATCTCTCGATACTGATCGAGACAATGAGAAGGCAGGGCTATGAATTCCAGGTATCGAAACCGAAGGTTATCCTGAAGGAGATCGACGGAGTTGTATGTGAGCCCGTCGAATTGCTGATGATAGATGTGCCGGAAGAATATATGGGCACGGTGATGGAGAAACTGGGCAGCCGCAAGGCGGAAATGACAGACATGCGCTCCGCTGCGGAAGGATACGTCAGGCTTGAGTTCAAGATACCCGCAAGAGGACTGATCGGCTACAGGTCGGAATTTTTGACCGATACGAAGGGCAATGGTATAATGAATCACATATTCTACGGTTATGAACCGTACAAGGGAGAGATAACGCAGAGACAGAGAGGTTCGCTGGTGGCATGGGAAGACGGGGAGGCAGTGACGTACGGCCTGTACAACGCACAGGAAAGAGGCACTCTCTTCATAACGCCGGGGACCATGGTATATGAGGGAATGATCGTCGGCGAGAATTCCCGGAACGAAGACATAGTGGTGAACGTCTGCAAGAAAAAGCATGTCACCAACATGAGGGCGGCAGGATCTGACGAGGCGCTGAGGCTTACATCCCCGAGGATCCTGAGCCTTGAGCAGGCGCTGGAATTCATATCTGATGACGAACTGGTGGAAGTGACTCCGAAAAATATAAGGCTGAGAAAGAGGATACTGGATACGGAGCAGAGGGCCAAGGCAAGGAGCAGGCTTGGATCCGGCCATGACAAATAAGGCCGAA
>DAOSCC010000283.1:0-2512 GCA_035361135.1 Clostridiales bacterium
CAGCGTTCCGTCTGCCATGAAGGACGAAAACAGCATTTTGACCGACCCTCCGAAAAACGAGCGGAGCACTTTCCTTGCTTCATCACGCCCTACTTCTTCGCGGGTTATCAGGCTGTGGCATACGAAATTTGGTTCAGTACGTTTTATAGCCCCTTTTGCCACAAGTTTTTTGATAACGGTGTACGTGGTGTTCTTATTCCATCCTATCTGGTCTGCCGCCAGCAATGCCAGTTCTTTTGCAGTCGCCCCCTCGTTTGCCCACAGCAGTTCCATCAGTTTCAGTTCGCTGTCAAACAGCTTGATCCTGTTTTCTGTGCTTCTACTGTCCGTCTCTTTCTTCCCGGCCATCTTTTTCCCTCCGATCATTTGACCGTCGTCTTTCATACGGTCATCTTCTCCAAAAACTTTGCTCCAACCTGCAAGAAGGCCTCTTTCGGATCCGATCAGGATATTTGATCGCAGAAATCTTCCAGCATAAATATATCCTGCATCACTTGGGACCATCATATTTAAATTACACTGTCCCGGGCAATCTCGGACTATTGCAATAGTACAATACCAGACTATCACAATAGTCTGGTATTGTCAATAACAGCTTCAATTTTTGATTTGCTTATTAAAGGTTTACATGTGCGGATCCATTTAAGGCGATAGTGTTTGCCGTACGAAGCCCGCCGGATGGCATCTGCCTATGATCTTTGCTAAATCCACTTGCGTGATGACGTCTGCCGTCTGCATATGGATTCCTGTTTCCCTGCGGCAGCATCACCTGCAGTAGATCTGCACCGCGTCCCTCAGGAACGCTGCGCATCCTTCGGCAATTTTGTCGAAGTACGCGGTAAAGCGCGGATCAGACACATACATCCGGGTCACGCCGATATGTGCTTCTTTGCTGTATTTATCCCAGAAGAAGCAAAGCCATTTCTTATGCAGTTCGCATGCCTTCTGTGCAAGCTCGCCGGCTGGATCTCCCTGTTCAAACGCCGCTTTCAGCGTTTCGTGGAACTGGACCGTCAGTTTCTCATATTCTTCGTACTGCTCCATGCTCATTCCCATAAGCTTTGCATTCGAACGGTCAACAGCTTCGTCCCCGTATTTCGCACGTATCTCGCTGCCATACTTTTGCTCGTTTTCATCGATAAGCCTCTTTTTGAATCCTTCGAATTTTTCCCTGTCACTCATGATCATCTCTCCTTTCGCCGCCTTTATGGTTTTCTCCACATTGGCGATCAGCATATCCAGTTGTTTCCTTCTTGCGAGCAGGGCGGACAAATGGCTTTCCAGTGCCGCGAGTTCATTGAAATCCTTCGATGAAATTATCTTCCTGATCTCTTCAAGCGGCACGCCAAGTTCACGGTAGAAGAGGATCTGCTGCAGCCTGTCGATCTCCTTCCGTCCGTAAATGCGGTATCCGTTCGAACTGATCCTGGCCGGCGAAAGCAGGCCGATCTCATCATAGTACCTGAGCGTACGGGTACTGACACCGGCCATCTTTGCCAGCCTGTTTATCGTGTATTCCATTTGACCACCCTCTCCGGGAGATAATCATAGACTATTACGTAACGTTAATGTCAATACCTGTTTTAGCGTTTGTTTTTGATCACCGTTCCATGTTTTCAGAAATGGCAGTACTATCGCTGTGAATGTCGGAATGTCCTTCGTGTTTTCCTGGATCGGAGCCCTTATTTGCCTGTGGATAGATGAACGGGAATCTTGCTCCGCATGAACCGCATTCGATATACTGGTCGGCCTCGACCTGTTCACGCGTGTCATAGAGAAAGGGGCGGGCACAGCCTTTTAACATCCTGCATGATATACCTCTCCGGGTCGGGTTCGAAATGCAAATCCGGTTTAGCCGGTTCAACCTGTAGTACTATCCGGAGGGCAGCGTTTTACATGCGGCGATATGGCCGGACTGACCGCGGATCAGATAAACTCCGCCACTGCCTGGTTTGCAAGCCTTGTGATCAGGATGGCCATTTCCCTGGGCGTGCGGGGATCGCTGTCGAACAGCCACTTACGTATCACCCCTATGCAGCCCGTGGCCACATATGCGTAAATATAGTCAACGGTGGACTGGTCGACAGATTTCTTTTTTCTCCATTCCAGCACTATACGGTCCTTTATTATCTGCATGACATATGTCTGAAAATCAATGTCGACGTTCATGCCAAGCAAAACACGGCAGAGCTCGCTGTTTTTGTCGATATACTCAAAGATCATGGTAAGCATCGGCATAAGGCCGGTTTCGCCCTCTTTCAGCCCGCTGTCCACATAGGAGGCGATATCTGCAATAAGTTCATCCGAGACCTTTCTCAAAAGATCGAACTGGTCGGTATAGTGGGTATAGAACGTCGCACGGTTGATATCTGCCAGTTCGCACAGTTCCTTTACCGTGATCCTGGATATGGGTTTTTTCTGAAGCAGCTTTATCAGGCTTTCCCTCAGAACCATCTTTGTGTATTTCACACGCCGGTCCGCAGCCATATTTTCCTCCCCGACAAATATCAAT
>DAOSCC010000284.1:0-2496 GCA_035361135.1 Clostridiales bacterium
ACGATATGCTGTATGAATACCTGAAAATTATCGTCGGTATCTGACCAAAATCCAACGATGCCGGTACCGATGTCCGGGACTGCCCCGCACATGCGGTACCGGCACAGTTCAAAATTAACCCGCCAGGGAGACGGTGAAATCAATGGGCACAGGTAACTTAATAATCATAGGAGGCGCTGAGGATAAGACAGGTGAATGTCTTATTCTGAATTCGTTTGTCGAGATTTCCGGGGCATCGAAAGCAAATATCGTGATAATAACTACAGCCACGGAAAAACCCATCGAGGCAGGAAGCCAGTACAAATCTTTGTTTATCGGTCTTGGCGCAGGAAATGTGAGCTTTTTGAACATCAATACCAGGGAAGAGGCCGAATCCGATCAGAATGCGATGCTCATAGCGGAAGCCACCGGCATATTCTTCACCGGCGGTGATCAACTAAGAATAACAAGCATACTGGGAGGGACAAAAATTTATGAGACACTGCACCAGGCCTGGAAATCGGGCGCTGTCATCGCAGGTACGAGCGCCGGGGCGTCGGCCATGAGCAGGACGATGATAGTTGACGGGAACGATAATGATCCGGCAAGAAAATGCACGCTTAAGATGGCGCCCGGGCTTGGCTTGCTGGACAGGGCGCTGATAGACCAGCATTTCCACCAGCGAGGGAGGATCGGGAGGCTGCTTTGCGGAGTTGCTGAAAACCCGTCGATCCTGGGGATCGGAATCGATGAAGATACTGCGGTCAGGGTATTTCCTGACGATCATTTCGAAGTAATAGGAAGCAATTCGGTTATGGTGGTGGACGGCAAGAGCATCATGAGTTCCAATGTATCCGAACTGATGCCGGACGAAAACCTTGCCATCGCCAACGTCGTCCTGCATGTACTTCCTGCAGGATATGGATATGATATGGTCAACAGAAAGGTCTTGAGGGTGGAGGAAAAACAGTGGAAATAATAAAAATAGAGCCGTTCAAAGGCAGGAACATATACAGCCACAGGCCCGTGATCAGGGCGGTGGCCGATCTTGGAGGGCATTACGACACGCCGACCAGGCAGATAGAAGGGTTTAATGAACGGCTCCTGGAAATGCTGCCTGGGCTTGCGAAACATGTATGTTCCCTCGGTTACGAGGGAGGTTTTGCAGAAAGGCTGGCGGAGGGAACATACCTCGCACACGTGGCCGAGCACATGGTACTTGAACTCCAGGGCATGCTGGGCTTCGACGTTCATTATGGGAAAAGCAGGATTGCGGAAGAACCGTCGATATATCACATCATTTTTGAGTATAAAAATGAAAAGACAGCCATAGAATGTCTTCTGGCCGTATCAGACATGATAAACGTGCTCATCGCCGGCAAAATGCCGGATATCGTGAGCATAAAAAAGCACCTGGAAAGGGTCGCAGCCGAATCCGGCATGGGACCAAGCACTGAAGCATTGTATGAAGAGGCGCGCAAGAGGAATATTCCCGTTGTGTGCCTGGAGCCTTCAAGCATCCTGAGGCTGGGCGCGGGCAAATACACCAGGTACCTTGAAGCTTCGCTTACAGACAGCTGCAGCTGCGTTGCTGTCGATATGGCAGGCAACAAGCACCTTACGAAGATGAAGCTTTCCGAGGCCGGCATACCTGTACCGCGGGGAGATGTGGCTTACTCCTTCAGGTCTGCGGCAGCCATCGCAGCGGCCATCGGATGGCCGGTTGCCGTCAAACCTTTCGATGCCAACCAGGGAAAGGGCGTCTCCACGAACATAACGAGCTTCGAAGAACTGGAAAACGCATTCAATGCCGCGGCCAGGTTCAGCCACGCCGTTATAGTCGAAAGGCACATCGAGGGAAAGGACTACAGGCTGCTGGTAGTCGGCGGCAAAATGATCGCGGCTGCGGAGCGCAGGGCACCTTTCGTTGTCGGGGATGGCATACACACCATCAGGGAGCTTGTCGAAATCGAAAACCTGAACCCGCTGAGAGGTACGGACCATGAAAAGCCGCTGACGATCATCAGGATAGACGAAATGTCGAGGCAGGTACTTGCGAAAAACGGCTATACCGAGAACAGCATACCAGGAGCAGGCGTAAAGGTATTGCTCCGCTACAACGGGAACCTGAGCACCGGCGGGACTGCAAGGGATTGCACGGACGAAGTGCATCCGCATAACGCGGAACTGGCCGTAAAAGCCGCTGAACTGATGGAACTTGACATAGCGGGGATAGACATCACCTGCGCCGATATATCGAAGCCCCTGGAAACAGCCGGTGGTGCGGTCATCGAGGTAAATGCGGCGCCCGGGCTGAGGATGCACATATATCCGACGGAAGGAAAACCGAGGAATGTTGCCGGCGCGATAATAGAGCACCTTTTCCCGAAAGGGCAGCCCAGCAGTATCCCGATCGTATCAGTGACGGGAACCAACGGGAAAACCACCGTGACCAGGATGATCGCGCATACATTGCGTGTCAGCGGGATAACTACGGGTATGACGACAACGGGAGGC
>DAOSCC010000285.1:0-2474 GCA_035361135.1 Clostridiales bacterium
TCTATTGTTCTGCCAGATTATCCCTTTAAATTCCCTACAGTAACTTTACGCTAACGCAAAAAAAGGGCTGCTCTCCGGAGAGCAGCACACAAAACAGGGGTCATAATGTTGACACGCAGGGTCCTAAGTGGGCCTTACGCTATATTGGCTTTACCTGATCGTCCGGGTCCGCCAGGCTCAAGCCTTGGGTACCCTTACGATGAACTCGATGTATTCTCCGCGGTCGAACTGGGCAGCCCTCGCATTGACGCCCGACTTCCTCATCAGTTCGATGGCCTGGCGGATCGTGTTTACGAATATCCTGATGTCCTTGATGGTTTTCGTCAGCTTCTTATCGGCGGGCTTGTCCTTTTCCCTGCTCCTGTCCTTGTCCTTTCCCTGCCCGAGGTACTTGTCGATCACCCGCTCTATCAGTTCTTCCGTTTTCTTGACATTAAGCCCTTTTTCGCAGACGATCCTGAGGACTTTGAGCTGGAGCTGTTCGTCATGGAGTTTCAGCAGCGCCCTGGCATGCCTTTCGGTGAGATTGTTTTCCGCCAGGATCTTCTTGACAAGAGGAGGCAGGCGCAGGAGCCTTATCTTGTTTGCCACGGTGGACTGGCTTTTCCCTATCTTCCGGGCAAGCTCCTCCTGCGTGAGGCCGTGTTCATTGATGAGATTGCTGTATCCTTCTGCCTCTTCGAGATAGTTCAGGTCTTCGCGCTGCAGGTTTTCAATGAGGGCAAGCACGGCGGAATCATTGTCGTCTATGTCTATCACGATGGCGGGGATCTGTTTCAGCCCGGCCATGACCGCGGCCCTGAGCCGCCGCTCTCCTGCAACGAGTTCATATTTGTTGCCTGAGATCTTCCTTACGTTTATAGGCTGTATCACTCCATACTGCTGTATTGATTCGCGCAGTTCCTCGAGGGACTCCCTGCTGAACTGCCTGCGGGGCTGGTAGGGATTGGGCCGGATAGAGTCGATGTCGATGTAGCTTATGTTCTTCTTCTCGTTTTCTTTTGCCTGTTTCGGAAATTGAAGCTTGCTCTCCAGCATACAGCACCATCCTTTTCCAACGCACGTCGTACCATATGCCGTTAGGCGGTACAACTTCACGCAAATTTACAATTATTACCTGTTGACTGCGTGAAATATTATTCGCCGCCTCTTTTAGGATTTCCTTTTTTTTATAACAAGAATCGTTCGCCTCTTTTTCCGAATTTCTGGCAGTACCTTACTTATACCAACGGCTCTTTTGACGGCTTTCCCGCTTTTCTCGGGTATTTTGTCGGTGTCTGTCGCACTTTTCTCACTATGATGACGCTTCTTTTCATATCGCTTCCCGGCAGGACGAAATCATTGACTTCCTGTATACTTCCGCCGAGTATTTCGAGCGCTTTTCCCGATGCCGCGACTTCGTCCCCGCTGCTGCCTTTCATGGCGATGAATATCCCGCCGGGCTTCACAAGGGGCAGGCAGTACTCGAGAAGCACGGGCATCGAAGCCACAGCGCGCGCCACCGCTATATCGAACGATTCCCTGAACGTTTCGGACCTGCCGGCATCCTCGGCCCGCATATGGAATGCCTCGGCGCCGCTGAGCCCGAGTTCGCCTATCACGGCCTCAAGGAACCTTATGCGTTTTTCCAGCGAATCCAGCAGGACCGTTTCAAGGGCCGGAAGTACGATTTTCAGCGGTATGCCCGGAAAACCCGCACCCGTCCCCACGTCGACGATCCGCCCCGCCCCTTTGACGTAGGGCAGTATGCTGAGCGAATCCACGAAGTGCTTGAGGATGATCTCCCTGTCGTCCGTGATGGCCGTAAGGTTCATTTTCTCGTTCCATTCGAGCAGCATCCTCTTATATTCGAAAAACATCCCGGTCATGCGGTCGTCAAGCTCCGCTCCATATGCCGCGGCGCCGTTTTTGAGGTATTCTGCCAGCATGTTATCCATTACGCTCACCTGCCTGTCCATCGTCCCGTCCCGTGTCTTCTCTCCGGCCTTCGCGGCCGTACCGTGTGTTCAGGTATATGAGCAGGACCGATATGTCGGCAGGGGATACGCCCGAGATGCGGGATGCCTGCCCCACCGACTCGGGCCTGACCTGTGAGAGCTTCTGCCTTGCTTCCAGCCTTAGCCCGTATATCTCTTCATAGTTTATGCCGGCGGGTATCTTTTTCCTCTCCATTTTCCTGAACTGCTCTACCTGCATCATCTGCCTCTTTATATAGCCGTCGTACTTGACGGAGATCTCCACTTCTTCGGCTACAGAGTCGTATTTCCCCGTGTTGGAGGATCTGAGGCTTCCCGGCCTTCCGGGGTCGATGGCCTCAAGCGACCTGTAGTCCAGTTCCGGGCGCCTCAGCAGTTCTGCAAGGCTCGCCCCGGACCTTATCCTGGTGCTTCCCATGGATTCAAGGAAACCGTTGACTTCGTCGGACGGCGGCACATATGTGTTTTCCAGCCGTTCGATCTCCGCCTCTATCCTTT
>DAOSCC010000286.1:0-2452 GCA_035361135.1 Clostridiales bacterium
GGAACTGGGTTTAGCCTCATAAACAATTTTTGGATTTATTTTTGCTCATTTATAGGTATATTATTTCCCCGGGAAATAAAGGGGTGGGTGTACAATTTTTGAATTGTTGTGTGCAGAAATGGCGTATATATTGATAATTTTCAATAATAAATTCTACATAAAATCGGTATAACTGCTTTATGTCTCCTGTCACATGAAAAAGTGAGCAAACGTTTTTACAACAATTAAAAAAATGTACACCCGCCTCTGATTGGAAGTCAAGAATATCGTCTGTTAAATCCGGAAGATCTTCTGTTAAGTCCTGAATATCGCCTGCCTGCCCGAAGCATCGTCTGATATCCGGAACATCGTCCGCCAATCCAAGTATCGCCTGTCAAATCCAAAACATCTGCCGATTCCGGGGCATTGGTTCCAATTCCGTTATCCTTGTCTTCATGCTTAATTTATCCAGGCAATATTCTCCGCCGGTACAATATGCTATAATTTATACAATGATTTACAAAACAGTTCATACCGGGGTGTAATGGATGAATCCACTTGGAAGCAGCAAAGAAATAGTCCAGAACAAGCTTATCATAATGTATATACTGCAGAAGCTGGATATGCCGGTCAGCAACAATGCGCTGACGAAGCTGATACTCGAAATGCACCTGATGAATTATTTCGTGCTCCAGCAATGCCTCAATGAACTGTGTGAAAGCAATATGGCATCGCTGGTGAAGGATGCGCCAGGCACCAAAAATGCATCGGAGCGGTCTTTATATGAAGCGAACGCATCAGGCCTGTCGGCTGCCACTGACGCACCGGCTGCACATGACAACAGGCCGGAAGGGTCGTCCGGCAGCTACATCCTGACAGATGCAGGCAGAAAAACACTGCAGTACCTTATCACGAAAATACCGTCAGGTATAAGAAAGCGGCTTGACAATACAATCCCTGCCGCCCGTAAAGAGATAGAGAAAGATCTGTTGATAACGGCTGAATACATCCCCGAAAGCGAAGACAAGTACCTGGTGATATGCAAAATGAGAGAGAGGGACTTCCCCCTCATCGAACTAAGGGCGACCGTCGGCACAAAAAAAGATGCTTTATCCGTCTGTGACAACTGGAAAAAGCACTCTTCGGCCATTTACTCGGAAATCATCGAATCATTGACAAAAGACCGGTCACCGGATCATTGACAAGGCAGCGCTGATATCCCTGTTCTTTTTGGATTCCCTGTACAGCACGAACCTGTTGCCTATGACCTGGACCACATCCGCCCCGGTCCTTTCAGCGATCTCATCGGCCGCTTCACGTGCGTCAAACTCGGAATTCCTCAGGACCGTGGCCTTTATCAGTTCACGGGCTTCAAGCGCATCGTCGAACTGCTTTACCAGGTTGTCGTTGATGCCGCCCTTGCCCACCTGGAATATCGGTTCCATAGTGTTTGCCAGGCTTCTCAGATAACTCCTTTGCCTGCCTGTCAGCATTTGGTTTCCTCCTTGCTGTATTATTCCATCCGTTTATTGCAACTGCCTGCGGGATAGTCCCATCATCTAACGTACTCGAATTCGATGTCATATATCCTGACAGTATCCCCCTCGTTTATGCCCATCTCCTCCAGGGCGTCGATAACGCCCTTTGTTTTGAGTGAGCGCTGGAAGTACTGTACCGACTCATGCGAGTTGAAATTGACCGACTTCACAAGTTTGTCCACCCAGTTTCCTTCGACGATGAAAACATTGCCTTCCCTGCGTATCGTGAACGGTTCCTCTTCCTTCGCGGTGTAAACCACCTCTTCATCCGTGTCCGTCAAAGGAACCACAACAGGGAGTTCATCGAGCTTCGCTGCTATGTACTGCATCAGCTGCCATACGCCTGTGTTTGAGGCTGCGGATATAGGAAAAACCTTGTAGCCTTTTGCTTCAACTTCCCTGGTGAACCTCTCCAGGTTCTCTTTCCCCTGGGGAAGGTCGATCTTGTTGGCCGCCACCACCTGGTACCTCTCCGCCAGCTTCGGGTCATACAGCCTCAGTTCCTCGTTTATTTTCTCAAAATCCTCCACAGGGTCGCGGCCGTCAACACCCGCAACATCCACGATGTGCAGGAACATTTTGCATCTTTCGACATGCCTGAGGAAATCGAACCCAAGCCCGACTCCCCTGTGGGCGCCTTCTATAAGACCGGGTATATCTTCAAGCAAAAAGCTGGCTCCCTCGTCTACCCTTACGACGCCCAGGTTCGGTTCCAGCGTTGTGAACGGGTAGTCCGCTATCTTCGGCTTTGCGGCAGTAACCTTCGAAAGCAGCGTCGACTTCCCGGCATTCGGGAATCCTACAAGGCCGACATCGGCAACCATTTTCAATTCAAGCTCCACCGTATATTCTTCGCCAGGATCGCCCGGTTTCGCAAAATTCGGGATCTGCCTGGTCGGTGTGGCAAAATGCCAGTTGCCCGCGCCGCCTTTGCC
>DAOSCC010000287.1:0-2430 GCA_035361135.1 Clostridiales bacterium
CTTCAATTCATATGCCGGCAGGGAACATCTTGCCGGTTCTTATTTTGATGCGCTATATAAGGAAATCATGCTTAGAAGCAGGCGCCTGGGCGGCCGGCAGGTCTGTTCCGTTTTCATAGGCGGCGGAACTCCCTCCCTGGTCGATCCCGGGTACATAACAAAGCTGATCGATGTTTGCAGGGAGCATTTCCATGTGGTTGACGACGCTGAGATCAGCATGGAAAGCAACCCGGGCACACTTACGTACGACAGGCTGAGGGCATACAGGGACGCAGGAGTGAACCGCCTGAGTATAGGCCTGCAGGCATGGCAGGACCGCATCCTGAAAAGCATCGGCAGGATACACAACAGGCAGCAGTTCGTTGATAATCTCAAAGCTGCGGAAGAATGCGGCTTTGATAATATAAATGTGGATCTGATATTCGGGCTGCCCGGCCAGACGCTCGGGGACTGGATGGAGACTCTCGAAGCGGTGACGGGATTCGGACCGGCAAAACACGTATCCGGACAGTCGGAACACAGGCCCGGACCGGTAAAGCATATCTCATGCTACAGCCTTGCAATAGAAGAAGGGACAGTGTTCGGCGACAGGCTGGATGCCCGGCTGCTTGAGCCTGCGGATGACGGACTCGACAGGGAGATGTATCATCGTGCCGTCGATATGCTGGCGGAGAAAGGCTTCAGGTGGTATGAGATATCGAACTTCGCAGTGCCGGGGTATGAATGCAGGCACAACCTGCTTTACTGGAAGACGAGAGAGTATGCCGGTTTCGGGGCCGGAGCCCATTCATACCTCGATGCCGTACGTTTCAACAATGTGTACGGCATAGAAGAGTACATCAGAGCGATCGACAGTGTGTACAAAAAGTATATTTCCAGTAAATATAAGTACAGCAGGCATGGCGTTGGAGGGGCACAGGGAGATACCTACATTGCAGCACCAGGCGGCAAAGCAAAATGCGGCGCCGGCTTGGCAAAGCCAGGTTTTTTGGAAGAAATGGACGGCCTCCACGAAAACTTTGATGTCATAGACAAGGAAGGGGCAATGTCCGAGTTTATGATCCTGGGGCTTCGGCTTACTGAAGGCGTCAGTTCGGCGGAGTTCGAAGAGCGGTTCGGTGAAAGGCTTGAAGACAAATATGGCGGCAAGCTGGACATGCTGGCTGCAAAAGGGCTGATCGAAGCCGAAAACATGCTGGCCGGAACCGTCGGATGCGGTGCGGATCGCCGCAGCAGTGAAATCCCGAGTGGCGAATCATGTAATGCAGACGAGTCATGTAAAGAGGCCGGATCATGCAAACCGGACAGGTCGTACAAACTGACCAGGCTTGGATTCGACCTTGCAAATACCGTATTCGTTGAGTTCATTTGAACAGTTTGCACTTAAAGTGTATTGCTTTAAGCAGAAGATCCCGGCTCCGCATAAATGTTTTCATGGAAATGATCATGTCAGCTATTTATCGTGGGCAGTTCGTCCTGATGAACCATTTGGGAAGGATAGTCCAGATCATCCCAGATGCCGGATAAAGAGTCATCGTCTACCTTATACCAGTACCGGCGGGGTGAATCATCAGGAGTTTTTACGGTGCTGCCGTCGTAATTGATTATGAATTGGGTGCCGTCGGTTTTGTTGAATACGAATGTAATGCCCCCTCCGACCATCGAATCTTCAGGGGTCGCCTCTCTCTCGATTTTGACCGAGTTTAGACGGTCCGTTATCGCTTTTATGTCGTTTTCACCTGTAACAGTCTTTTTTTCTGCGTTTATTGGGACATTGAACATATAGATCTCGATGTTTTCAACATCTGACGAGGTGAAGTCCAGGAGTTTGTCCGTATTTCCGCATCCGGCCGCAAACAGCAGGAAGCAGGTGCATATAAGAACCGGGCAGATTTTTTTCACAGTACGTGCCTCCTTTTATATACCGGCCAGTTTCCGGCTTTCTTCAGAATTTCGGACGGTTGCGGTTCGAGGAGTTACCAGCCTGCTTTTGAATCCGGGAGATGCAGTCTTCTTTGTATTTCAGACGTTGCAGGTTTGGTTTGGTTCCCGGATTATATGTGAATAACAAACGACGGGTCGCAAACGCCGTATTGCTTGATTTTTACAGCCTGGAAGAACGCTCCGGGGCGTGCCTGCCGGGGCAGGCGTTTTACTGCCGGCAATAGATAAATAAATCTTGACAAAAAAAATCCACGGTGGTATGTTTATTGTAGATTAGCACTCGCCAAGTCAGAGTGCTAACAAACAAAAATAATAAAATTACGTATAATCCGTATAAATAATATATTGAGTGATTGTTTATTTTCCAGGGGTGTATGAGATGATAATGGATGATAGGAAAAAGAGGATTCTCCAGGCCATCATCGATGACTACATCGATAAGGCCGAACCTATCGGCTCAAGGACAATCGCCAGGAAATACGAGCT
>DAOSCC010000288.1:0-2420 GCA_035361135.1 Clostridiales bacterium
TTCGCCTCATAACGCGCCGGTCCATACACCATGCAGCGCTCCGACAGTGCCTCGGTTTGCTGCAAACCGCCCGGATCACCGCGGATCCCGGCGAAGTCTTTCGTCCGTCGGCCGGATATTCGGCGTCAGTCGCTGTTTTATTCGATTTGCTCATTACAGGCTTCGTCCGGAGATGATCCTCGGGACTCAGCATATAAAGCATACCATATTGTCAACTTTTTGTCAATCTGTAAGCGAACCCAGTATTATATTCCTTACCTTCCTGGTAAGCGAAGTCGTTCCCGCATCTGTCTTCTGCATCATAAGCAGGAATGTCAGCCCCTCCTTCGGACAGTTGCAGAAATATGTCCCAAGCCAGCCATCCCAGCCGTATTCCCCGGGGCTGCCTATAATGCCTGCAAGGCTGCAATCCTTCATGACCCGCATCAGGTTGCCGTAGCTGTGGCCGCTGAGCGTCATCCATTTCTCAAAGGCTTTTTGCTGTATATCATTGAGAGCGGCTCCCGTCATAAACCTGACCGTCTTAGGCTGCAGTATCCTCACTCCGTCCAGTTCGCCCTCATTCATCAGCATCATGGCGAACCTGGAGTAATCGTC
The DNA here is from genome assembly GCA_035361135.1 of Clostridiales bacterium. Taxonomy (GTDB): domain Bacteria; phylum Bacillota; class Clostridia; order Acetivibrionales; family DTU013; genus DTU013. Next base: position 598 of record DAOSCC010000288.1, read on the forward strand.
TATCGTGGAAGCCAGCCCTGCACCTCCGGATTCGAACGCCGGCGGCTTATCCATTTTGTTGCTTACGGCAAGGTTGTTGCCTGTATAAAGCGACAGGCCGCCTTTCTCATCGGATGAATATACGGAGGCCATGCGGTGCTGATTCTCCGCAGGCACCCAGAATGCCGTGTCCTTCATTCCCAGGGGCCCGAATATCTCCTTCTCAAGGAACTCGCCGAACATCATGCCGCTGACGACCTCCGCAACGGCGCCAAGGACGTCGGCGGATGTCCCGTACTGCCATGAAGTTCCCGGCTGGAATGCCAGCGGACATCCGCCCAGCCTGTTCATGGCCTCGACGGTGCCGATGGGATCGCCTCCGGACAGCCCGGCTTCAAGTGCCTGGAACAGTATTCCCACCTGCCGGCCTGCCATGTCTTCTCCTGGATAAACCAGGCCCGACGTCATGGAAAGCAGATCCCTTATATTGACTTCCCTCTCCGCAGGTACAAGGCTGCTGCCCTCACAGACCATCTGGCCCCTGAAGCCTTCCAGGAACCTGCTCACCGGATCGAACAGATCTATTTCCCCGCGCTCCAGCAAAATCATAACCGCAGCGGCAGTGACCGGCTTTGTCATCGAATATATCCTGAAAATAGTGTCCCTTTTGACGGGAAGCTTTTTTTCAATACTTGCGAAACCATCTTCATGGTAGAATATTTCTTTTCCCTTACGGATCACCAGAAGATTAGCGCCGGCGATGCCGCCTTCACCGATTTCCCTGCTTAATGCCTTTCTTACACGGTCTTTCCATACTGCGTCCAGCACAAGATCATCTCCCTGTCTATTTTATATAAACTGATAATGGAAGTCATGCTGTCCTGCCGGTCGGGTCATACAGGCCTTTCGATCCTGAATAGCCTTGCTCCGTGAGACGGTACCGCAGTTTCAAGGACATCGCCGGTATTGATCGCGATATCGCCGCTCCACAGTTCTTCAAACTTCATGCCTGTAAACGAATCAATGCCCGTCAGTTCCAACTCTTCTGCACAGACAGTGACCCTTCTTTCTTTGCCGCCCAGGTTGAAAACAGCTATATATATGCCCCTGCCGTCCGTATCCTCAGAGACCCACACAGCCTGTCCGCCATCCCTCATTATCTGCCTTGCTCCGCATGAATGGGTCAGGAGCCTGAGCACTTTGGCGTTCGTTATGAGCGATCCGGTCCACTCGTCGAGCTTCGTAAGTTCGGCCCCGAGCATAAGCGGCGATCTGAACATGCACCACAGCGTCATCATTGTGACCTGTTCATCTCTCGTGAAGTTCGTATACCTTTCCTGGCCGAACCCTTTGCCTATGTACCCCAGCGGCAGCATGTCGCAGTCAGGCCAGCATCCCGGCGCAACGTGGTCCTGCCACATTTCACACCGTTCGAACATGTTCAGGAGAAGCGGCCATCTGTCCCAGAAATCGTCCGTTATCCTCCACATATTAGCGTATTTTTTATAGTGCCATGCCTGGTCCACAAGTGCCGGCCCCGGCGAAAGGCTCAGGACGATCGGCCGTCCGCATCGCCTTATGGCGTGATGTATCATTTCTATTTCTTTCTTTGCCGACGGCATGTCACGCCTGCATATGTCATCGACTTTCACGAAATCGACGCCCCACTGTGCGTAAAGCTCGAAAAGAGAATCATAATACTGCTGTGCGCCGTCCGCTCCCACATTCAGGCCGTACATATCCGGGTTCCACCGGCATATCGAATACGGGTCGGCTATTTCATCGGCCGTCACATCTGCCCCCTTGATCTTCATGCGGTTGTGCGCCGCGATCCTCGGGATGCC
>DAOSCC010000289.1:0-2357 GCA_035361135.1 Clostridiales bacterium
ATTGCCGCCGTACTTGTTTATCTTTTCGACGAATTCCGGGATGACTGAAGAAGCGCCATGGAGGACTATCGGGAACCCGGGCAGTCTCCTTGCGACTTCTTCAAGGATATCGAACCTGAGTTTAGGTTCGCCCTTGAACTTGTAAGCGCCATGGCTCGTACCGATCGCGATCGCAAGCGAGTCGACGCCTGTCCTGCCCACGAATTCTTCGACTTCTTCAGGCTTTGTGAAAGCGGCGTCTTCATCGGATACGTTGACAGCATCCTCGATTCCTGCCAGCCTGCCCAGTTCGCCTTCAACGACTACGCCATGGGCATGCGCGTAATCAACGACCTGCTTTGTAAGCTTTATGTTCTCTTCGAAAGGAAGATGTGAACCGTCTATCATGACAGAAGTGAAACCGCCGTCTATGCATGATTTGCAAAGTTCAAAGCTGTCGCCGTGGTCAAGGTGCAGGCAGATCGGAAGGCCCGTTTCTTCGATAGCAGCCTCAACCAGCTTTACAAGATAAGTATGTTTCGCATATTTCCTGGCGCCTGACGACACCTGCAGGATCAGCGGAGCATTGACTTCCTTCGCGGCTTCCGTGATTCCCTGGACGATCTCCATGTTGTTGACGTTGAAAGCTCCTATGGCATAACCGCCTTCATAGGCCTTTTTGAACATCTCAGTGGTTGTAACTAATGGCATAACTAACAACTCCTTTTCTTATATAGATTAATATTGCTTAACGGTCGTAAAAAAATGTACTTCGGACACATCATCCCCTGTACTGAAAATCCACTGCCTGTGTGTCCGGCAAAGCGGCAGATATTCGCCACCTCGTTATAAATTTGTCATATTCATTCTACCAGATTTAAGGTGAAATGCAAGTGCCAAACACGTTTTTTAAACGTGAAAAACGTCGCTGGGTACGGCAAAAAGGCAGTTGTTGTCGGTAAAAAGCTATGCCGCGGATATACGATATGACAGGGGCATCCGGCATATATCCGCTTCCCTCATTCCGCCAGATAATCCCGCTGCCTGAGGCCAAGGATCCTTGCAAGCACGGATGCCGGAAACATCCGTATTTCACGGTTCAGCCTGGCCGCACTGTCGTTGTAGATCAAACGGCTGGTATGCATCATGTTTTCAATGGTACGCATGGCATCCATGGCTTTGATGTAATTCGGATCCGCCGTTAATTTGGGGTTCCGGTCCGATGCAATCACTATCTTGCCAAAAACATCGGAAATAACGCCTTCCTGCTGAATCACATCGTCCGGTGCGGACTTTGCCATTATAACGCCTCTTTCTGCTCTGACCGTTTCCATCAGTTCTTCACATCCAGTTACAGCGTAACCTTTTGCCAGTTCCAGAAGGAACATCAGTACGTCGAACCGGCTTGACATCTGCGCCCCGATCAGGCTCATTGCATTGCTGATATTCTCATCAAGCATCACCAGTTTGCGCTGCGTAAAGACGGTCCACGCGGCGATCACAGCAACGATTATTATAATTGCCGGTAAAATTTGCAGCATAATAAATCACTCCTGTCTATAATGTATGGGCAGGCTGTTAATTTCCGAGGAACAGCCCCTGTTTCAATTTAACCGAATTATCCTGGCAAAAACCTCCTTTTGCATGGAACATGATTTTTTCGACATGAAACATGTATTTTGACCGGAAGTGAAAAACAGTGTTTCGCAATAGAGCATTATGGTAAACTATTAACATGGCGCCAATCGAACGGAGGAACACACATGCTGCAGATCGCAGTCTGCGACGACGAAATCAGTCAATTGTCACAGATCATGCAGTATATTAACCAGTACAGGACATCAAGGAACCTGAACTGCGAATATGCCGTTTTTACAAATGGCTTTGAACTGATTTCCGCAATTGAAAAAGGAAAGAAGTTCGACGTCTATTGCCTTGATATAATCATGCCTGGATTTACAGGTATCGACGTCGCGAAAGAGATCCGCGCACATGACAAAAATTCGATGATCCTGTTTTTCACATCATCTTCCGAATTTGCCCTGGAAAGCTATTCGGTAAAGGCGATCGACTATATACTCAAGCCCGTAACGAAAGAGAAACTGTTTTCCGCATTTGATGAAATGCTGGAACATGTAAAAGACAGGGAAAATGAAGATGCTATCGTGCTGAAAAGCAGCGAGGGGATCCGGAGAATACTGATAACCAACCTGGCCTTTGTCGAGGTCATCGGCCGGAATGTGCTGTACCACCTGCGCTCCGGCAGCGTGGCTGAATGTAAGGAGGCTTTTTCCTCTGCCTGCGACAGGCTCCTGAAGTATAGGTGTTTTCTCAAACCACACCGCTCTTATCTCGTAAATATGCAGTATATAGATACC
>DAOSCC010000290.1:0-2329 GCA_035361135.1 Clostridiales bacterium
CGCTTTGGGCTGTATCGTCCTCAGCAAGGTATACAGCGAGCGGATAAGGAACTACGAGGAATTCATATTCCCGGTGTTCGGATGGCGGATCGGCTGGGTCATCGAGACAGCCGCCATCGTGTTCATTTTCTGCATGTACAGCATAATGACGGCAGGTGCGGGGAACATACTCGCGCAGCTGACCGGGATGCCGTTCGGGACCGCAGTGCTTATAATGGGTATCATCAGTGCCATATTGATAATGACGGACATTAAAGGCATCGCATTGTTCAGTTCGGTGCTCACGCCTGTACTGATCGCAGGCATCATCATTGCAGGTCTCTGTATAATAATCATGAAGGACAGCCCCGCATTCAGCGTATCAGGATATTTTTCGCGCATTACGAACAACTGGTTCGTTTCATCGATCCTTTATGTCAGTTACAACAGTATCCTCGCAGTCATGATGCTGTGCAGCGTACAGCCATACCTGAAAACGCGCAGGACGGCCGTGGCGGCGGGGATACTTGGCGGCACCGCGCTGGCCCTGGCCGCTCTTGTGATCAATACGGTCATTTTTCTGTTTTATCCTTCGGCTTCAGACAGGGAAATACCGATCATTGATATCCTGCAGCACATCAGCGCGTCGGCGGGGCGGCTTTACAGCGTGCTGCTGTGGCTTGCCATGCTGGTATCCGCCGTGACTTCCGGCTTTTGTTTCACTGACAGGATATACAGCCTGTTCAGGCTGGACAGAAGGATCACTGCATTGTTACTGTGCGTATGTGCGGTGCCATTGTCGACACTTGGATTTTCCAGGCTCATATCTCTTATTTATCCCGCGTTCGGCTGGCTTGGCCTGTTCATGGTCATCGTGATAATGATCACTGGTCTTCAGAAACCGTCGCGGGATCCTGGACGCGATGAGTACGGGAATGCGGAAAGAAGCCTCCGTGCCGGCGGGAAATAGCGCTTTGCGGCAGCCTGTCTCTCTTTCAATGGCCGGTTTTATATGGTAAAATGTTTTGTACAGGTAATACGGAAGACAAAGCTGAGGTGGTCTTTTGAAATACATTCCCGAACAGGACAGACCGGCGCCCGGAGGACGCGCAGCCGGCATCATCACGGCGCTCATGCTTTTCCTGTGTATAGCTGCGGTAGCAGTTTTCAGCTATAAGCGCAGCCTGGACCCGTCGATCGATCTGCAGGATACGGTGACCAGGCTCGCCGGTTTGGGAGAGAGGGAGGCAAAGGCTGCCGAAGTGCAGTACTCCTATACGTTCGACGCCAGGGAAAAGCCCGTTTTCACGCTGTACAGGGGAAATATCGTGAAGTCCAGCAGAAGCGGCATATTGTTCTTCGATAAAACCGGCGTGATCGTGCGGTCGGAAAGCATCGGGTTCGACGATCCCATAGTCAGGACCAACGGATCGAGGCTCCTTGTTGTCGATTCCGGAGCAACAGGCATATGTGTCATGGACAGCGAAACGATACGATGGCAGGACAGGACGGACACTGCCATCCTTAATGCAGACATAAGCGATGACGGATACGTTGCTGTCATTGCTGAGGCGAAAAGGGACAACAACGTGGTAAGAGTCTATGAATCGCACGGAGTGGAGCTTTTCCGCAAGATAATAGCGACCGGCTATGCCGTTTCCGCATGCATATCGCCGTCAAAGAAGCACCTGGTTTTGTCATCTGTCTCAACGGGCGTTGTCGGCCCGTTTTCGCGGTACAAGTTCTACGACATGGAAGGGAATGAACTGACGGAAATATCATTTGATTCATCCGGCGACCTTCTGCCCCTTTTCTGGTTCAACAGGGACGACAGCATATTTGCCGTCGGGGACAGTTCCGCTGCTTACATAAGCCCTGACGGGAAGGTCGGATGGACGGAACGGTTCAGGAGCGTCGCGGGGGCGGCCCCTGCCGGAGACGGCAGGCTCGCGGTGGCCGCGCAGGCAGATGAAGGCGCGGTCCTGAATGTCTACACCGCTGAGGGCGAAAAGGATGTTTCCGTAATGCTCCGGGGCATGCCGAAAGGGCTGGACGCCGCAAGGGGAATGGTTGCCGTCTATACTGAAGATACCGTATATTTTTATGACGACCGCGGCGTCAACACGTGCATTTATGATGCAGACGATAAAATACTCGAGGTCCGCCTCTTTGACAAAAGACAGGCTGCTGTGATCACAGAAGGCGAGATCACAGTCATAGGGATAGAGTAGGACATTCGGGACGGTTCCCACGTCCGGACATGCGGGCGATTTCTGCGCCCTGGTCACAATGATACCGTCTCAGACACTGGAACGGTTCCTGCGTACATATGAACAAATGGAACGGAAAG
>DAOSCC010000291.1:0-2313 GCA_035361135.1 Clostridiales bacterium
GTTCTTTGTGATTTTGAATGCGGAATTCTCAGTGGACGAACCCATCGCGAATTCATCCATGTTTGTCTTCCCGATTATTATTGCGTCCTCGCTCATTAACTTCTCAATGACCGTTGCATTATATGGCGGGATAAAGTTTTCAAGCATCCTGGATGCACAGGTGGTCCTGATGCCGTCGGTACATATGTTGTCCTTGATTGCGACAGGCACTCCGGCCAGTCTTCCGGGCTCTTTTCCGCTTCTTATCTTCTCGTCCACTGCTTTTGCCTGTTCAGCGGCGCTCTCTTCACAAATAGTCAGAAATGCACCTATCTCGTCATCCATAGCCTTTATTTTTTCAATATACATCCCTGTGATTTCAGATGCCGAATACTTCCCGCCGGCAACACCGGATCTTATCTCACGTATGCCCATAAAACCGCAGTCCGTACCATTTAACTTTGCATAACCGCCGCTCATCCGAACACCTCCCGTTACTCCAGTATCCTGGGAACCTGTATGAATGTCCCGCGCATGGATCCCGCATTTTGGAACAATTTCTCTTTGTCCCCGAAAGTCACGTTTTCATCGGCTCTGAGCACCGATTCCCGCCTGTCGGCGAACTCATCCGGATCCACGTTATCAAGATCCATCCTGTCGATGGACTGGAAGTGGCTGAGTATGCTTTCGAACTCCACTGTCAGCTTTTCGATCTCCTCATCGCTGAAGCGAAGCTTTGCAAGCTTTGCGATATAGACAACGTCATCTTTCGATATCTTCATAGGCCGCACTCCTCCGCGTTATAAATTCATGCACCGGTTCTTAACCATTGTTTGCTATTATTCCGGTTATCAATACATCCGGCCTGCCTGGCAACGGTTCCTCCCGGCAGCATTCCATCCGGTCAGCGTTTGCTCCGGCTAAAAACCGTCACTTCCAGGCATAATACCATTGCCGGATATTCTCCATCCTCTACGGTTCCAGCCTTCTTATGTCCCTCGGGAACAATGCCGCTTCGCGTATGTTGTCAAGATCCAGTATCTTCATTGTAATCCTCTCAAGGCCGATGGCAAATCCGCCATGCGGCGGCATGCCGTACCTGAAGCTGTCCAGGTAGAAGGAGAAGCACTCAGGATCAAGGCCAAACTTTATGATGTTCCGCCTGAGCATTTCATAATCATGGATCCTCTGGCTGCCCGTGGTTATTTCAAGTCCTTTATATATCAGATCGAAGCTCTGCGTCAACTCGGGGTCCTCAGGATCGGGCATCGTATACATTGGCCTCTTGGATGCCGGATATTTCGTCAGGAAGACAAAATCCGTACCATGTTCATTCCTCATATAATCCGAAAACAGCTTCTCGCCTTCTGCGTCAAGACCGCTGGCGGGCGACCGCTTGCCGTACTTCTCGAACACTATGCGCTGGGCTTCCGCCAGCGGGATCCTGGGTATTTCCACGCTGTCGGGCAAAGACACGCCGAACATCTCAAGTTCACCGGCACAGGCCGATTTAAGGTGACTGAACAGGCGGTTGATATAGCCTTCCTCCAGGTCCATAAGGTCTTCATAGCTCTCAATGAAGCCCATTTCCACATCCATGCTCACATATTCGCTCAGATGCCTCCATGTATTGTGCAGTTCCGCCCTGTATGCATGCCCCACTTCAAACACCCTTTCAATACCTGCGCCGACCATCATCTGCTTGTAAAACTGCGGGCTCTGGGCAAGAAACGCCCTCTTTCCGAAGAAATCCACCGTAAACATCTCGGATCCGCCCTCTGTCGCGCTGCTTATTATCTTGGGAGTGTGGATCTGGGTAAATCCGTTCTCTTTAAGATAGTTCCTGAAAACTTCTTCGATCTCCTGCTGAACCTTGAATATCGCACGGCTCTTGACAGGCCTCAGGCTGATGGTCCTGTGATCCAGCTGGGTTTCAAGCGAAGCCTTTATCTTCTTCCTGTTGATCTCGAACGGCAGCATGTCATAGTAGACTGTTCCGAGTAATCTGATGGAATCTGCAAGTATCTCGACTCCGTAAGGGGCCTTTTCGTTCAAAACCCTGTTTCCGGCCGCCTCTATGCTCATTTCGAGCCTCAGATCCCTGACCATGTCGTCGTCAGCCACGATCTGGATTATGCCGGTCCTGTCCCTCAACTGTACAAATGCTATTTTCCCGATACGGTTTATATTGTGCACCCAACCCCTTACCAATACTTTTTGTGCATCGTTCGCAAGCACATCGGCCACACACGATCTTTTCACAACCATCGCCTCCTTTTTCGATTTTTGCCCGGCCCAATGTCCCGGTCTTATACCTCAGTCATATACATCAGC
>DAOSCC010000292.1:0-2291 GCA_035361135.1 Clostridiales bacterium
GACCAGCGGATAACCCAGCAGACGCGCCGCATAGAATACTATCACGGATCCCAGAACGATTCCTGCCAGCGAATAGATGGTGCCGAAAAATGTTCCGTACAAATAGCCGCCGGCCAACTGTGTGACTTCTCCGGGGATCGCGGCAACGACAACCTGCAGCACCTGGACCCCGATAAATACGAGTACTCCTTTCCAGCCGAATGAATTAAGCCAATCTCTGAATTCCTCAGGTTTCCTGGCAAGTTCGGTAACCCTCGGCCCCAGTTTAATGCCGGCATAAGTAGTTACTGAAGCAAAGGCTGCTATTAAAAAAATATAAAACGCAACTTTCCATTTCTTGCTTTCCGGCCTTTTATGTCCCTCTGAGTTCACGTCTTTCTTCATCGTTTTTCAAACCTGCTTTTAGTGTGTTGATTTATATATCATTTTTACCCGGAAGTGCTAAGAAACTGCCGGATTAGCTAAGGCTTCTCTTAACATCCCAATAATATTATGATGCATATCCGCCATTGTCAGTCATTGGTATATCACAATGTTATTAATCCACGACCGTGACCTGATATATGGTTATCATCGCTGCCGCAATTGCCGATATGCTCAGCATGATTTCACCGTGTGTCCCACACAGCTCCACCGTATTTTTACTTTGGGTTGCCGCGCCGTCCGGATTCGCATATCGCCTCAAGGCCGACCTGACTTGGGAACTCTATGAACACCTACCGGAGGAGATATTGAAACATCTCGGCCTGGGTTTGGCCCTCGGCCTCCCGAAGGGACCGAATCCGCGCACAAACTGCATGTATATTCCGTCACTTGTGTTCCTTTACCAAGTGCCAGCCCGCCAGGCAGGCCGCCGTGCAATTCACATTCATCCATCTGCTCAACATTCATCCATCTGCTCACCCTGATGCAGTTCGCCTGGTCGGAGGCATTTACATACGTTTATACCGCTTCTCACATGCAATTACATTATGTGTAATTTCACTGTCCGTAATTTACTGCAATCAGTTTGCTGTGTCCCGTCGACACCTGTTATGTGCAGTCTATCGTTATCTGCTTGTCTTCCAGATCTTCCGCCCTCAGATAGCATCCGATCGCCGGGATGACTTTAGTGCGGTAATAATCAGGGTTCCTGATACCCGACTCCTCGATAGTCTTCACTGAGCACATCCTGCTCCCTTTCTTCGATTTCATGACCTGGACCCCCTGCGAATCCCTGGTGGTTTTGGGATTGATGGCCGCAGTATTGAACACCAGCACCTTGTTGATGCTGCTGTATGCAACCAGGTCTGTATCCTCTGCGAGATACCTTATGTCAACCAGAGGCGAGAGATCCGAATATGCATTTGCAAGCTTTTTCCTGTTGGTTTTTGTTGCGTAGCTTTCCAGCGTGATCTTGGCGCATTTGCCGTTTTCAAAGGAGAACAGCAGCCAGCCGGAGTAATTGTCCGTAGCCGTCATAAAAATTATTCTTTCGTCTTCCTCAAGCTGCAGCATATTCGTGAGGTATTCGCCCAGTGAGCTTGCTTTGCAGTCCGGTATATCGTATATACGCATCTTGTATACCGTCTGTCTGTTTGAAAAAAGAAGCAGTTCCGCCTTGTTGTGGGTCTCGAGTTCCTGTATTATAGTGTCGTCCTCCTTGAGCTTGTGCTCGGGATTGGACCGCAGCGATACCAGCGGGATCTTCTTGATGTAATTCTGCTCTGTAAGGAACATTTTGAGGTTGTAATCCTCTATCATGTGCTCCTGGGTAATCTCTTCTATGCTCGTCTCGCAAATAATCTCTGTCCTTCTCGGCTGCGCATACTTCTTGGCTACGTCGCCAAGCTGCTTCATTATGATCTGCTTTATTCTCTTTTCGCTGCCATATATATCTTTCAGGTCGACGATCTCCTTTTGCAGCGTGTCCACTTCGCCTACCCTGTCCAGGATGTATTCGCGGTTCAGGTTCCTGAGCTTGATTTCAGCAATGAATTCAGCCTGCAGCTTATCTATGCCGAAGCCTTCCATGAGGTTGGGAACGACCTGTTCATCGTTTTCAGTATTCCGGATAATCGCAATGGCTTTGTCGATATCGAGCAGGATCTTGCGCAAGCCAAGCAACAGGTGCAGTTTGGCTTCTTTTTTTTCTATATCGAACAACGTTTGCCTCTTTATACAGTCGACCCTGAACGAAACCCATTCCTTCAGAATCGATCTGATCCCCATTACACAGGGAGTGCCGCTGATGAGCACATTGAAATTGCAACTGAAGGAGTCCTCCAGCGGAGTCAGCTTGTAAAGCCTGT
>DAOSCC010000293.1:0-2288 GCA_035361135.1 Clostridiales bacterium
GGTATTCAGGCTGTTGGGCATATCCAGCCTGATCGTGACCAATGCTGCCGGCGGGATAAATACATCTTTCAATCCGGGAGATCTTATGCTGATAACCGACCACATCAGTTTTTTCGCACCGTCGCCGCTGCGCGGCAGAAACCTGGATGAATTTGGGCCAAGGTTCCCCGATATGTGTGATGCATACGATAAAAATCTGGTCGAGTATGCCGAGAAGATCGGCAAAAGCATCGGGATCGGACTGAAAAAAGGAGTTTATGCGTTCGCACAGGGACCTATGTATGAAACTCCGGCAGAGATACGCGCGCTGCGCGCTATAGGCGCCGACGCAGTGGGCATGTCGACAGTGCCTGAAGTGATCACCGCGCGGCACTGCGGCATGAGGGTGCTGGGGATATCCTGCATTACAAACATGGCTGCAGGCGTGCTTGAGCAGAAACTTGACCACAAGGAAGTTATGGATACGGCAAAGAAAGTGGAAGACATATTCACTCGGCTGGTTTCAGAAATCGTAGCAAAATGGGAGTTTTAGCAGACCGGAGTTGACTGGAACGTATTTTCTGGATCCAAGGTTTTGGCCGGGATCAATATGATCCGGGTTTTACGGATAAAAGTCTAAAAGACCGATATCTATTGGATCGGAGTTTAGCGAATCAATATTGAAACGAAGTTTTGCAGTTTTCTGTCAATTGTATCAGGAGACCGGATGGGTCAGTAAACGCAGACAATAATACTGTTTTTAAGAACCGGTATTGTCGTTCAAATATATTATAGCTTTTGGTGCATTATCTTTTTTACAGTCTGACGTGGTATCAGTATACACGCCAACAATGGCGCCATGCTCTTCTCAGCGGTTCCGCCGGTGAACTTTTGTCATGCTTTATCCAAAACTAAATGAATATAAGTGTAGCAATCGTGAATCTGTTGGTGATATAGTTGTAATTGATTGTTGATAAACATCATATTAAAGGATATAATAGGAAGTAGTCTCACATGGAAGTTAAACATCTTCAAGAAAATGCAGAACGGGACAGTATTTTTATGATTGCCGGAGCATCTTATCTGTGACGCCGATTTGCATGACCGGAGGGCGCCTTGTCACAGATTATATACAGGGAGACTGATAGCGTGGATAAAGAAATACTTAACATGGAAGAAGCTGCGGAATTGTTCAATGTCAGTATCAAAACATTCATAAAACTCCTGAAAGAGGAGAAGGTCCCTGCCAGGAAAATCGGCAGAGAGTGGCGGTTCAGCAGACAAGCGCTGATCCAGTGGCTGTCGTCGGGAGATTCACAGCAGTATTCTTCCAGCGAAAGCGATACGAAGGAGTTTTTTGACAGGGTCGCGCCTGAATGGAGCAAACTCCGGAGCGGCTATTACGATGCAGATGTGATCGATAAACTGCTCAGCTCCGACCTTCTCAGTGAAGACATGGTACTGGTCGATCTCGGAGCAGGCGACGGCTACCTTGCGAGGGCTGTTGCGCTAAAAGTGGATACGGTCATAGCTGTAGACATTTCCGGGGCGATGATAAGCGAATTGAGAAAGAAGGCGGCCAGGGAGGGCATAAAGAATATCCAGACCATTGTGGGCGATGGATGCGATGTTCCGCTTGATGACGGCAGTGTCGATATCGTATGTGCAAACATGTTCCTGCACCATATCGAAGAACCCATAACCGCTGTCAGGGAAATGAGCAGGATTTTAAAACCCGGCGGGAAGGTATTCCTTGCTGACCTGACGGAACATGGCAACAAGGAACTGATGGAAGCGATGTACGATGTATGGCCCGGGTTTTCGCGGAAAGAGGTCGGCGAATGGTTCGAAAAAAGCGGATTTAAGATAGAGCAGTTTGATATACTTGACCGGAAGGAATCCGGAAGAAAGCCCGGAAATAAAGAAGTAGGCGTTTTCATTATGGTCGCGGTAAGACGGTGAGAACGTCCTGGTGCCGTACCAGGCGCCATGATGTTCCAGGCAGCGGTTGAATTACGGAAACATGCAACAGATGAACGGAACTATGCAAGTGCATATAGAACCGTACAAATATGCCTATAATTCGATTCAAAGGAGATGAGTATGGGTAAAATCATCGTTGCCGGTTCGATCGCATATGATCACATCATGGAGTTTCCCGGGTATTTCAGTGAACTGATAATATCTGACAGGATAGAAAAGCTGAATATCAGTTTCCTTGTTAGAAGTTTGAAAAAGGTACGCGGCGGGTCAGCTCCAAATATTGCGTACAACCTGGCGCTTACCGGCCTGGAAGCAGAGATACTCGG
>DAOSCC010000294.1:0-2286 GCA_035361135.1 Clostridiales bacterium
TTTGGATCTGTGGAATGCTCTTTTTCGGCTGACCGGGTTCGTTCCCCGTTTTTTAAAATGCTTTGGATATATTCATCATAGGGCTTTGTCGGTATAAAATACTTAGCAGGATCGTTGTACATATCCTGGTATAACGTTGTCATGAACAGGTAAAAATCTCTTTCCCCTTCAAGTATGCTCTCTTCGTCAAAGAGATCGCTGTCTATAGCCACACCTTCAAAGGGAGCGAGCATCATCATTGAATGCCATATGGATTTTTGCGCTGCACTGCCGTGTTCTCCAGTATTTCTTGCATTTGCGATATTCATACCGATCCGCCTTTATTGATAGATTCAGGCCGCCTTTCCGCCTTGGCAAATATATTAAGTATACTTAACGGTGAGGCGGCACAATAAACCAGGAACTTTGAACCATTGCTGATATAACCATTTTACGATAAAACCACTTATCAGCATAGGTCAAACATGCTCTTCGTAAATAAGGTAATTATCGGCAAATACTCTTGAAATTTCGATGATTGCCGGTTTCAGTTCCGAATATGATTGCAGCAACACACTGAGGCCGAGAAAATCCGCGGTGATCGGGATATTGAATCCGGAGAATGCCGTTTTGTAGAAGTCCTGGTATAACTTGAAATTCCGTTCCGGGTCTTCATTATGGAATAAGTCCCAAAATGCTTCGAAATACTTGACGACATCGACATCATCATCAAGTGAAGCCGGCAATGAAACCAGATGATGAAACAGTTCCCCGCAATATTCACCGCCGCACACTGTGATAAGTTTTTCCCGTTTTTTCAGAGTCTGCAGGTCTTCTTCGATGTGCAGGAGATCGGCGTCGATCGAAAATTCTTCCAAACCAATCTCCCTGGCTGTCTGCATGATGCTTTCCCATAATAACCTGCCATATCCTTTGCCGATGAAACCAGGATCTATGAATAAAAAATCCAGGCTGCCGGTTTTGCCTTTCGCAACCAGGCAGTAAAACCCGATTATCTCTGATGAATCTTCCAGAACATAAACATGATTCTCTATTATTTTCTGCTCGGAAACCGTCAGGTCTTCCCTGCATACTTCAATAAAATTTTTGTCGTATCCCCAGTAAGCTTTTGAACGCAAAGCGATTCCGCTCAATATTGGCCCTTCGTCTGTCCGTGCTTTTCTTATTCTCATTTTTTGCACTTTATGCTCCCTGCCTCCTTGCGCTTGGTCACAACCATCAGATGAGGGGTAAGTTTTTTGATCTCGAGGTTCACAGGCTTTCCTCCGTAATTTTCCATATTATGCACTAATGATACCATATATGCACTGCAAATCCAACTTATATTACAAGGTCATGACTAGAAACGGCCGGAACTAATTATGTGATTATTTCAACTTTCCTTTTGCCTTTCAGGCGATTTGCATACCCCAGTTCCGGCTGGAATACTTACCGAATTTTTTATTCAAGTGTCCGGTCATTGCCGGAGGGCCTGAAACAGTGGACATCTGCGCTCATATTCTGTATATTTATATTGAAACTAATGATGACAGGTGGTTATCTGCATGGCTGAAATGGTTAACAGCATGGCTGAATTAACAAATATCAATGGAAAAATCCCTGGGATTCCCGGACAGAAGAATAGCGGCCGGGGAGGCTGCCATGCCGGGCTGCACAGTGCCAGGTTCGCCGCCAGGGCTCTTGTGGTATACCGGTCCCTGGGCCAGGACGCACTGATAAGCGAACTGCGTTCTTTACTTGAATATGTGGATTCAGACTGGCCCGACCTGTTCTACACCACGGATTTGTATTGTTCGGTCGGAAACAGGCTGCTCAGGGCAGGCCTTGGTTTGAAGGCCTACATCATAGAAAAGATCCTGCATACGGAGAATCCGTTCAGTATTGCGGCAGAGTCGATGGGCACCGCATGCCTTGCCGGTGGAAGTGCCGGCCGGTGGCAAGCAGAAGCGCATGATGGTTCAAAAGATTCCGGGGCGGCATCAAAGGAGCCTGATGCCACATCAAAAGACCAGTCAGCATCGCCTGTACTTTTCGGGAAAGCGCTTGAGGAGGCTGTAAAGAGCGACCTGGCTAAACTGCAGGCGCTTGCGGAGGTGCGTTCCGAGTGGATAAGGGACGCCATGCTGCATCTGTGTGTAGAAGATGATGCGATGCGGGAAGCGGTCATGAAACTGCCGCCGTGGCTCGGCGACAATCCCTCGTGGCAGCGAAAGGCTGACGGCCCGGATGGAGCCGTTGCGCCGGACTGCGTAAGTTTGCTGGATCGGGATGGTTTGCCCGGAATAC
>DAOSCC010000295.1:0-2281 GCA_035361135.1 Clostridiales bacterium
CACGGTCGCCCCAAGCTGCACGGTGCTGATGATCAGGTAACCGACGAAGTTCAGAGGTTTCCCGGCGAAATACGGGAAGGAGAGGTTGATCCATATCGCCGTTTCTATGGTGAAAACCAGCAGGAAAGGCAGGCTGAGCGAACGGAACGTCACCAGCAGCACAAGGAATATGCCTATGACTGCCGCCAGGTTGACACGCCGGTTATCTGCCGAAACGATATCTTTCATATCGTACAGGGACGCGCTCTGGCCTGCGAGCCAGTATTCGCCGTAGTGTACCGATGCCGTATCCAGCACGCTGCGGACGGTATCGAATGCCTCGGCGCCTTCGTCATCCGTATCGGCGTTTATGATTATCCTTGAGTAGTGCTCGGAATAAAACTGCTCCAATGCCTCCTCGGGGACAAATTCCGCCGGTATCTGTGCTCCTACGGCTGTTGCATACGATATCACGCCCGTTACATTGGGCAGCCTGGAAAGAGCGTCTGACAGTTCAGCTTCGGTCCCGATATCTCCTTTTGGCACGAGAAGTGCCAACGTGTTCTGCTTTCCGAACTTCTCTTCGATATAGTCGGTATCGCGCCCCACTCTCGTGGCTTTGGTTATATTGCTGGTACCATACAGGAAACTTGTTTCCGACTGGGCCAGGAAGCAGGGTACCGCTATGATGACGGCAAGGACCAGGAACGGTATCCTGATCTTCATCAGGACACTGCCTGCTTTTTTGAGATCCGGCAGCAGCTTTTTATGCCTTGTTTTATCAATAAGCTTGTATGAGGTCAGTGTGATCGCCGGCAGGAATACCATGACCGAAATGAAGCTGAATATGATGCCTTTCAGCAGGTTGAGGCCCAGGTCCGCGCCTATCCCGAAGCGCATGAATATGAGCGCGGCGAAGCCGATCATCGTGGTGGCGGCGCTGGCTGCCACCGTCGAGAGCGACTCCTTCATGGCCAACTTCATAGCCTTTTCGGGTTCAACGGTCTGCCTGTGGCTGTTGAAGCTGTGGAGCAGGAAAATAGTGTAGTCCAGCGACACGGCAAGCTGCAGGACCGGGCTGACCGTCCTGGTAATAAACGATATTTCGCCGAGAAGTATGTTGGTCCCCATGTTGATCAGTATCGCAACGCCTATGGACGCCAGGAAGAACAGCGGCTCTATCCATGAGGTGGTGGAGACGATCAGGATGACGAGTACGATCGGGATCAGAAGCGCCATTGCGTTGGCTACTTCTGAAACAGACATCGCCTGCGACTCTGCCATGGAAACGGCTTCGCCCGCAGCGGCGTTTTCTTCGCCGATTATCTCATAAATAGCCCCGACTGCGTCCTGCTCCATACCGGACTCCACAGTCAGGCTGATCAGCGCGTTATTGTCCCTGTAATAGCTTTCGGCTACGGATGCGTCAAGAAATTCAACGGGAGTCGTTTTCAGCGTGTCGAGGCCGACAACGTCGTCGAGCCAGGTCACATCGGCCACGCCTTCCACTGCGGCGATTTTCGCCTTGTACTCCAGCGCTTCATGTATCGATACATTCGTGAGCATCACTCTTGCATTCGGCATCTCGCCGCCAAACTCTTCCTTCATTATCCTGATCGCAGTCGTGGACTGTGCGTCGGGCGGCAGATAATCCACTGTGTTGAAATTGACGGAAACAAACAGCGAAAGCAGTCCGCCCAGTACTGCAGCGGCCAGGAACACGGCAAGCATGCTTTTTCTATGGCTGATAACAGCCTGTGAAAACCTGTCCATGAAATTCACCTCTTTTGCTATACACGGTGTCGATAAATAACTCTATGTATAGTTTATATACACTTTGGCGTAAATTCAACAAACAGATGAATAAGATATGTATGTTGATAATCACATGGGTCTAAAGTGTTTGTTATCAGATAAATTATTCAAAACTGACGGGTATCGGACAGACATGGGGTGTTTGTGTGAACAGGGTTGGTGGTAAGTTGCTGAATACGGTATAATGTTAATACAATGGGAGGATGGAAGATCCGCACATATGAAGAAACTTGTCGTTGGGATACTGGCGCATGTTGACGCGGGAAAAACAACATTATCGGAGGGCCTGCTTTATCTGAGCGGCAGGACCAGGAAGCTCGGAAGAGTGGACAGGAAGGACGCCTACCTGGACAACTACGAACTGGAAAGGGCCAGGGGGATCACCATTTTTTCCAAGCAGGCTGTGTTTGAAACAGGGGATGTGCAGGTAACATTGCTGGATACCCCCGGGCATGTGGACTTTTCGACTGAAATGGAAAGGACTCTC
>DAOSCC010000296.1:0-2225 GCA_035361135.1 Clostridiales bacterium
TTCCATGCAAGTCGGTTCACCTTCCTGTTGAACTCGTCATAAGTCATCGACCTGTCAGCGTAATACACCGCGGGCTTATACGGCGTCCTTCCGACCTGCTCTTCGAACAGCCTGATAATGGTCTTTCCGGCAGGATAATCACATGCTGTTTTGTTGAACTCGTAAACTATCTTCTTTTTCTCCCTTTCCGACACCATCTCCAGCTTCGCTATGTTTCTGCGCGGATTATCAAGCCCGTGCCACAGGATCCTGATCATGTGGTCATGGAGAAACTCGATCTCTTTTTCAGCGAAAATATCCTCTAGGTAATCATAATCAACAACAATAGAACCGTCATTTTCACGGTCATTTACATGGATGACGAGGGACTGCTTCTGGTGTCCGCAGAAATGCCATCTGCCTTCATTGTACACTCTGCAGTCCTTGTTCAGCTTCGCGTTCTGATAGGACAGGGTGATATCGTACAGGTCCGTTATCCCCGCGAACTTTTCGCGCACATCGCTGATGATCATGTTATATGAATACTTGTGGTGTTTGAGCGCCTTCATCCATTCCTTCGTGGCATTGTCAAGAAAATCTGCAAAACTCAGGCCTGTATCGATATAAATCCTTACTGGCACTGTACTGATGAACATCCCCATTATTTTCTTATGAACGGCGTTCGACCGGTTCAGCACGGGGACCCCGATTATAATATCTTCTTTATTTAGTACCCTGTTTATATAGATGGAAAGGGCGCAAAAAAACAGCATGAATACTGATGTCCGGTTTTCATTGCAGAACTCCGTTATCTTTTTGCACAGCCTGTCCGGCAATACAAAAGATCTTCTCCTTGCCGCAGATGATGGAGTATTCGTTTTGCGGATCTTCAGGGCGCTCACCTCGGGATAGCTGCTGTATGTCTCTTTCCAGAATGACCGGTCCTTTTCGAATTTATCTGAATTAATATACCTGCTTTCGTCTTCTATAAAAGCCCTGTAGGATGGAAGAGGTTCGAAGCCGGTGTAACTTCCGTCAAGCAAGTCTGAATATATCCTGCATATATCGTTGCCGGCATTCACTATGGACCACGCGTCACAGATAAGGTGGTGGAATTTCATGAATACGCCTGCTTCCTGGTCACTGAGCCTTATTATGCAGAATTCATAGAGATCGGAGTCGATCACTTTGAATGGAGTCCTGGTCCTGTCCGTGTCCCATTTGTAAAGCGCTTCTTTCCCTGAAGACGAGAAATCATATACCTCGGGTTCTTTCAGCGGAGTCTCCAAATAGTACTGGCGTGGTTCTCCGTCAACCTCCCTGAAGCGGAGCCGCAGCGTGTCATTATTTTCAATGTATATCGAAACGGCTCTCTTCAGCAGCGGATAGTCGATATGGCCCTTTAACTTCAACGTGCCTGCGATTATGCCTATACTGGTATCCGGGAACATCTTCTCCGTATACCATATACCCAACTGTGGCTGAGTCAGGGGGTAAAACTCCAGATCGTCTCTCAATGCGGACACCTCGAAGAAATTAGTTTTTATGCCATATTATGGCATATGCTCCATCATCAGCATTATATTGTATTTTCTGACTAAATTCAAGACAAAGTGTGAAATTTGTTAAGATTTGCACAAATTTTGCATATTATTTCAGCGTAACGATGGTGACACCGGCTTCACCCTCGCCATACTGGCCAAGCCGGAAACTTTTGACATGATGGTTGGTCTTCAGATACTGATGAACGCCGCTCCTGAGCGCGCCTGTGCCTTTCCCGTGTACGATCGTTACTTCGGAAAGGCCGGCAAGTGCCGCATCGTCGAGGTATTTGCCAAGGATGATGATTGCTTCTTCCACGTTCATGCCCCTGATATCCGTACGGGGCGATATATTCATAGCCTTGGACACACCGATGGATGCGGAACCGGTCCTCTGGATCTCGTAAGACTGTTCATCGATCAGTTTGAGATTTGTGACATGGACATTTATTTTCATTATACCGGCCTGGACAAGAGCTTCCCCGTCCTTGTCCGGCGGTGTTATCACGGTCCCCTTCTTGTTAAGGTCAAGTATCAGAACACTATCGCCGGGCTTAAGATTTTCCGGCGGTTTCACAAAGCCCTTCCGCTGGAAAAGGCCATCAGTCAGCGACTCTTCGATCTTCCCGATACTGTTCCTGAGCTTTGCTTTTGCTTCTTCCGCCGCTCTTCTCATCTCTTTCTCATCCTGCAGTTTTGCCGCCT
>DAOSCC010000297.1:0-2220 GCA_035361135.1 Clostridiales bacterium
CGTCTTTATAACGCATCATTTAAAGACAACTTCCCGGTTGCAGGGAATTCTTCCTGCTTCTGCGCGTGGAAGATATACCCTCCGCCTGAAAGGCAAATCAGCACCCGCCGCCTGCAGAGGCGGGGGACATACATTATCGCTTCTTTTTATTATGATGTGGAATATTTGCCTTTATATAAGTTGTATATTCTGTAAATTTTCTGTTTATCAGCGATTCAGTGTGGTATTTAATATCTGATCCGCAATAGTCATTATAATCCATATCAAGGTCTGCATGCAATATAGTACAGAAATGAGGGAGGTTTTGGAAGGCAATCATGAAAAGCCTGAAGGAACAAAAACGCTTGAAAACCTCATGAAATCATTTCCAGTTGTTCGTCGAAGGATATTGTCGATTTGTATAAATGGCTGACAACACGGTACCGGACAGCGGACTGCTGCCCGGACCGATCCGATATTCGACCCCTTATTGCCTGCTGTATGCTTAAAGCATACAGCTCTTTTTATAATCAGGTGACAGATTGCATAATTAGTGTTAATATATCCTAAGAACCGATTCAGGAGAGGATTATGAAGAAGATCAGGATTCTAACCATTGCTGCACTTATAATACTGATTGCCGCGGGCGTGACCATAGCGATCCTTTACCACAGCAGTGCGTACAGGGACAGGCAGGTGCTGCATGAGCAGCCATATGAAGAGATTCCGAATGGGAACAACGGCGAAGGAAATGTAACTGGAAATGATAATGGGTATGAGCCGGTGTCTGAAGAGGGAAACGGACAGGAACCGGGTGAAGGGCAGGGAGATCCTTCGGCAGACGGCAACGTGCAACCTGATGACGGAGCCGGAAACGCTGAAGAACCAGATATACCCGAGTTAAGATTTATTGCGGTAGGCGACATAATGCCCGGCAGGGGAGTCGAGTATTGGATTAAGCAGAAAGGCGGAGGTTACGAATCAGCGTTTGCGAAGGTAAAACCTCTGCTGGAGCAGGGCGACATCGTGTTCGGAAATCTCGAGTGCCCCCTTACATCAAGCAGCAAAGGCCTTTACAAGACGGGGAAAATAGTGCTCAAAGCCTCGCCTGAATCAGTCACGGCGCTGACCAGCGCAGGCTTCAACCTGCTGAGCCTGTCAAACAACCATATCATGGATTATTATGAAAGAGGCCTGTTCGACACAATGGAACTGCTGGACCAGCACGGCATAGTTCACGCAGGCGGCGGCAGGAATATTGATGAGGCAAGAGAAATGGCCGTTATAGAGAAAAACGGCCTTAAAATCGGGCTTCTGGCATACACCGACATGGCTGAGATCGTTTTTGCAGGCGATCCTTACCTGTCATTTGCGGCAGGTCCTGAAAAGTCCGGCGTTGCGCCGAGAAAGTATGAGACCGTCAGGGAAGATATCGGGAAGAACCGTGACAAGGTCGATTTGCTGGTTGTTTCACTGCACTGGGGAATAGAGGACAGTTTCAGGGTGACCGAAGAGCAGGTGGAGTTTGCCCACAAGCTGATAGATGACGGCGCCGACCTGATCCTGGGGCACCATCCGCACCAGTTCCAGGGGATCGAGATATACAACGGCAAGCCTATCCTGTACAGCATGGGGAATTTCCTCTTCGACCAGAACGAGTCTGAAAACATGGAGTCGTTCATAGTCGATATGAAATTCGAAGGCAACGAACTGGCCGGGCTGTCGGCCGTGCCTGTGAGGATCATTAAAAAATCGTACGTGGAGATCCAGACGGGCGCCGACGCTTCCGAACTGCTTGCAAGGCAGGCGGATCTCAGCCGCAGGCTCGGGACTGAACCTGTTATCGAAAATGATATACTGATATACAAATAGTGCCGACCAGAGAAGCCGGCAGGCAATACACGGAGCGAAAAAGTACGTTCGGTTTGATAATGATGTCAGGAGGCCTTGTTATAAAGTGCCTTCCTGACAACCGGAAGCAATGAGGCGCCGGAAAATGCGATTATGACAAACAGGAAGACATCCTTTATAAAATACGGCAGGTTTCCGGAGAGTACCACCAGGAGGCCAGCCTGCTTATTTCCCAGGTAAATGCGCATTATCAGCAGCATATGGACTATTCCGGGGACGTATATGGAGATAAGGCCCGGCAGCAATGCTTTGAGGTTGTTTACAGGCGTCGGTTTTTCAAACTTTGCG
Organism: Clostridiales bacterium; assembly: GCA_035361135.1. GTDB lineage: Bacteria > Bacillota > Clostridia > Acetivibrionales > DTU013 > DTU013. The sequence continues at coordinate 2,179 of DAOSCC010000297.1, forward strand.
GATATCCTGCCGATAACATAAGCTCCTGCTATGAAACCGATG
>DAOSCC010000298.1:0-2201 GCA_035361135.1 Clostridiales bacterium
TGCGCGGCGATGGCCGCCGCCTTCACCCGCGCGCTCGGACGCGAGGTGCGCTACAACGACGTCGCGCCGGAGGTCTACCGCGGCTTCGGCTTTCCCGGTGCCGACGACCTCGGCAACATGTTCCAGTTCTATCGCGATTTCCTTGGGAACGGTATCGGTGGTCATGATAGCTTCCGCGGCGTCATGTCCGCCGTCAGGATCCATGTTTGAGACGAGTTCGTCAAGGGCGGGAATAATGGCATCCATGTCGAGGGGCACTCCGATGACACCTGTGGATGCCACCAGGATATCCTGGGGCCTGCAGTCAAGCAGTTCGGATGTGGCCTCAGCGATCTTCAGCGCGTCCTCGTAACCCTGTTTGCCGACGCAGGCATTGGCGTTGCCGCTGTTGATGACGATCGCGTTGGCGCAACCCGTTTTTGCATGGTCCATCGTCAGCTGAAGCGAATGCCCTTTGACCTTATTCGTTGTATAAACGCCGGCTATAGCGGCGCTGTCTTCAGAACATACGATGGCAAGATCCTTCCTGCCGTCCTTTTTAAGTCCGCATGCCACACCTGTTGCAAAAAATCCTTCCGGAGCTGTCACTCCGCCTTTTATAACATTCATCGAAACACTCCACTCATGTACAGAATCTTTTCTACCTTTTGCTTTAAACAAGTAAATTATACATAATATACGCTGAGGGTTCAATAAAAACCGTCCGAAATTGCCGGATATGGATCTGCGATCAGTTTTCATTTTTCCTGGGTTTTCTGTGCAGCTTTTGGGCATGCTGGCAGTACCCATGCGCCGGGTGCTTCTCCCCTTGACACTTTTTTCGTAATATATTATATTAACCAATATAAATTGAAAAAGTACAAGACGTTGATCGGGAGGAGTAAGCAGGACCTGCCCCACAGGTTTGCAAGAGAGAAAGACCCGCAGGCTGGAAGGTCTTTCGGGGATAAGGCTGCTGAAGGTCGCCCGGGAGTCCTGCAGCATAAAGCCGCCGGACGGCGGAACAACTGCAGCGGCAAAGGGACCGTTATTCCTGTGAGAGCCCTGTAAAGGGAATTTTGGTGGTACCGCGGAGCATGGCCCTTCGTCCAATAATGAGGATGAAGGGCTTTGATTTTGAAAGGGAGTGGCATATGCTGGTACTCGAGATATTGGGCGGGCTCTTTATGGCTGCCGGCGCCCTGATGGTGGCAGCGGCGAAAAAGATCGTGAAGAGATACGGCCTTGATAAAAAAGTGGTACTTGAGCATGAGTCCGAGTTGGACGAAACAGAGACCGAAGAATACAAAACGCTGAAGGCAACGGTAAATATCAAGCTTTACGGCATGCTCGTCTTCCTGCCCGGGCTGGTGTTCCTGCTGATAGCTTTCAATAAGGCATAGGATACGGCAGGGCAACTGCCGGACAAATCATGGACAAGTCTTGCGGCTGATGAAGACGGACAGCCCGAATCATATGATATAAAAATCGAAATCAACTGCAGCCAGGAGGAGATCAAATGGAAAGGATAAATGAATTGGCAAAAAAATACGACCCGTCACAGGTGGAAGAAAGGCTGTACAGGGAATGGACGGAAAAGGGATATTTCCATGCGGAGCCCGACGACAGCAAGACGCCGTTCACAATAGTGATACCCCCGCCGAACATCACCGGCCAGCTTCACATGGGGCACGCCCTCGACAATACACTGCAGGACATACTGATCAGATGGAAGAGAATGCAGGGCTATTGTGCGCTTTGGCTGCCGGGCACGGACCATGCCAGCATAGCCACCGAGGCCAAAATTGTTGAGACGATGGCAAAAGAAGGCCTCAAAAAGGAAGACATAGGCAGGGAGAAATTCCTTGAGAGGGCCTGGGAATGGAAAAAGGTCTACGGCGGCAGGATAGTTGAGCAGCTCAAGAAACTCGGGAGTTCATGCGACTGGGAAAGGGAAAGGTTCACCATGGACGAAGGCCTTTCGAAGGCCGTACTGGAGGTATTCGTAAGACTTTATGAGAAAGGCCTCATTTACAGGGGCGACCGCATAATCAACTGGTGCCCCAAGTGCTGCACGTCCATATCCGATGCGGAGGTCGAGTACGAGGAACAGGAAGGCAGCTTCTGGCATATAAAGTATCCGATAAAGGACAGCGACGAGTTCGTGACGGTAGCCACCACCAGGCCTGAGACGATGCTCGGCGACACGGCAGTCGCCGTCA
>DAOSCC010000299.1:0-2199 GCA_035361135.1 Clostridiales bacterium
GTCTTTCCCTTTGAATGGGTCACTGTGAACTATTATGAAGTGGCAACGATGGAAGCCCATATCAGTGAAGAAGACGCCAGGGAAACGGCAGCAAGGGAAGCGTACGAGAAGGCGCTTGGACGCGTACCTGAAGAGGCTGAAATAGTGAAAGAGAACGTATACTTCACTGAGCAGGACGGGAAACTGACCGCAAGAGCCGTTCTGGAATGCATTGAAAATATAGGTATACCCAGTCGGATTGGAGGAAATTGATTGGACGGCTTTGAAAAGACACTGGAGCTTCAAAGAGTGGAACAGGCAATCAGCCTGTTCGGCAATTTTGACGAAAATGTGCGGATAATCGAAGACGGTCTGAATGTAAGGATGATTACAGGTGACAAAGGGATCAGGATAACCGGAGACACAGAGAATGTTGAAAAGGCTTATGCGGTCCTTGAGAAGATGGTTTCAATCATCGAACAGGGAGAAGAACTGACAAGGCAGAATGTGCGGTATCTTGTAGATCTTGCTGCAGACGGCATGATCGACAAGATAACCGGGTATTCGGACGATCATATATGTGTGACGGCCAGAGGCAGGCATATCAAGTCCAAGACCCATGGGCAGAAAAAATATGTAAAGGCGATCAGGGACAATACTGTAGTGTTCGGGATAGGTCCGGCAGGCACAGGCAAGACGTTCCTTGCGGTGGCCATGGCGGTCAATGCATTCAAGGACAAGCAGGTAAGCAGGATAGTTCTGACAAGGCCGGCGGTCGAAGCCGGGGAAAAGCTGGGCTTTTTGCCCGGTGACATGCAAAACAAGGTAGATCCCTATCTGAGGCCGCTTTATGACGCCCTGTATGAGATAATGGGAGTCGAATCATACCATAAATACCTGGAAAAAGGCATGATAGAAGTGGCGCCGCTGGCATACATGAGAGGGCGTACGCTGGATGATTCGTTCATAATCCTTGATGAAGCGCAGAACACTACGCCCGAGCAGATGAAAATGTTCCTTACGCGCATTGGATTCGGATCGAAAGCGGTGGTCACCGGGGACATAACCCAGATAGACCTTCCCCGGGACAAGAAATCAGGGCTGAAAGAAGTCACGAAAATACTGAAGAATATCGAAGGTATAGAGTTCGTATATCTGACTGAAAAGGACGTCGTCAGGCATGAGCTTGTACAAAGGATCATAAAGGCATATGATAAGTATGATCAGAACAAGGACTGATTGGGGGCTTCGTATTGAAGGCTGTCAATAAAAAGAAATCCCGCAGAAGAGTGCTGTCCGGTCTGAAAAACAAAGCTATCCAGCGTTTCATCGTCGGGCTCATAACAGTGACGATCGCGGCCGTCATTGTCGAGAACGGAGCGGCGCCGAAAAAGTACAGGCTTGAAGTGGGCGAAAGCTCAAAATATGATATCACGGCGCCGAGGGACATTGTTAATGTGCTGCTGACTGAAAAGCTGGCAGCGGAAGCCGCCGCGAACGTGCCGCCGGTAATGGTGAGGCTTGACGATGTCCCGATAGACATAATCAACTCACTTAATGAGTTTATTGATTATATAGAGTCGGCAAGGCAAAAAATAAACGGCCTTTATGACCGTGGTTCCGATACCGTCGACGGAGGCATTGCCGATATGACAGAGCAGGAGACTGCTGCGGCCGATTACCTCATACTGAAGCTGGATGAGCTTGGAGTAAAGATAACCGCCGATCAGGCCGGTTTCCTGCTGAAAACGGCAACTGACGAAGAAATGGGCAAATTCGAGACTTTGCTCATAAGCACGGTCAGCGAAGTGATGAAATCAGAAGTCAATGCCGACAACCTGGCCGAAAAGACGTTATATATACAGAATATTTTTCAGATCAGCGACCTTCCCCAGGAACTGAAGGATTTGGGCGGATTCACGGCAAAGGCTCTGCTCAGGCCGAACTGCGAGATCGACGAGGAGGCTACGAGGATAGCCAGGGATGAAGCGTACGAGGCAGCCCTGGAAAATAAACAGATCATACCGGAAGGCTCAAGGATCATAAGTTTCGGCGACATCGTGACCGAAGACAAGCTGGAAGTCCTCAGGGAACTCAACCTCCTTGAAACGGAAGGGTTCGATTACAGGTTCGCGGCAGGGATACTGGCTGTCGTGCTTATGCTGTCATTCCTTCTGATCTGGTATATAAGGGTCTTCTGCAGCAAGGTAATGCCGGGTA
>DAOSCC010000300.1:0-2193 GCA_035361135.1 Clostridiales bacterium
TTTTCAACGATTTCATCGTAAAATACGCAAAGCCGACGGTGAGGATGGGAGGATTCAGCCGCAACGACTGGTCGTGTGTATATAGTCTCAATAAAAGCAATAGAGTCATCATGTCATTGAACATAGTCCAGGAAAACCTCTCTGTAAAGCTGAACCTGGCAAATATCAGCCGGTACGCCGACAGCCTGGAACAATACCCTGAAGAGATCAGGCACGCGATCATGACCTGCGGCTGGGATTGCGGACACTGCCGCGGCAACTGCGCAGGACCGTTTTCATTCACCTATGAAGGAAAGGATTATAACAAATGTCGTTGCGGTTCCTTTGTGTTTGGTCACATCAATAAAGATACGGCCCGTTACTGTATCGATCTCCTGGAGAAGGAGATACGGGCTGAAAAAGATGGCCTGGCACCGGATCAATAGAGGTCCCGCCTGTTTCATTTGGAGATTTAAGCCCGGATCGCACGCGTGATTGTATGATAGGATGAAAACTGGATATTAAGCTGTATGTTGTATTGCAATAAAAATTTATCGTAAAACGATAAATTTTTATTGCAATATTTATTTAGCTGTTATATACTTTAAGCAGAAAAGATAAGGAGGTCTTCACATGACATCAAGGACTTTCGGGAACCTTATGCGCATTTCTGTGATAGCTGTCGCCTTGAGCGGCCTGTTCCTCTGTGCCTATGTAATACCATCATGGGGGCAGAGTATTGTCAATGCATATCCTGGATTAGGCGGGTGGTACCGGCCGTGGCTGGTGTTTGAATGGCTGGTGGCGATCCCGTGCTTTGCTGTGCTTGTTTATGTATGGAAAGTATCGGATGCAGTGATGAAAGACACCGTGTTCACCATGCTGACGGCAAAATGGGTCAAGATGGGGTCTGTACTGCTCTTGCTCGATGCAGCGCTCCTGTTCGTCGGAAACGTTATATTGCTTCTGGCTGGTATGAGCCATCCGGGCATCCTTCTCATGTCTGTTATAGGGGATATATTTATCGTTGGCCTCGCCCTGCTGGCGGCAGTCCTTTCGCGCTACCTGACAAAAGCCGCCATACTGCAGGAAGAAAGCGAGGGTACGATATGATCATAATAAACGTCGATGTTATGCTCGCAAAGCGCAAAATGAGCGTTACTGAACTTGCAGAGCGCGTTGGTTTTACAATGGCCAATGTGTCGATGATCAAGACAGGCAAGGTCAAGGCGCTGAAACTTTCTACGCTCGATAAACTGTGTGAAGCTCTTGACTGCCAGCCTGGCGATATTTTGGAATACAGGAAGGATGCAAACGGCGATGAACGAAACGGCGACGAATAAAACTGTGAGGATAATCTTCAACAGTATTTACGGCATAGGTGCGGCCATCGTTATAGCTCTTTGCGGTATCGCGCTTTTCGGATCGGACCAGCCCGTAAACCCCGACGCCATGATCCCTCTTTCTCCGAAAGAACAGGCGTTTATATGGCTCGTATTTGGGACAATACCCATGCTGTTGGCATGCATGGCAGTATATAAGTTCAATGCAATAAAGAACAGTACAAACAGGAAGCGGAATTTTGCCCTCATCTTCCTGCCGGGCTTTATATGCAGCGCATGTGCGCTATACATGGTTGCACTGGTGATTTATGAGATAATAGACTATTACCTGCTGCGCTGAGTGGTCATTGCAGTCCCTGAGACAATATTTGCCGCGTTCTGATCATAGATGATGATGCGGATGATGATGCGGAACTGTGCGCCACACACATACTCCTTTTACATAGGTGGCCTTAACGTCAAAGTTTTCGTCGATCAGGATGAAATCCGCATCTTTGCCCGGTTTTATCGAACCTTTCCGGTCATCTATACCAAGCTCCTTTGCGGGATTGGCCGAAGCCATCCTGAAAACTTCGTGGAGTTCTGCGCCGGTATGTTTATAGAAATTGTACAATCCCCTGTTCAACCTGAGGACGCTTCCGGCGAGGGTCCCGTCGGCCAGCCTTGCTTCGTTTCCTTTCACTGTCACAGGCCGGCCTCCAAGCGTGTAGTTGCCGTCAGGCATGCCGCCGGCTTCCATGCAGTCCGTGATGAGAGTTATCCTGTCAACACCCTTGGCTTTCCTTATCATCTCAAAGAGTCCCGGATGGACATGGACCATATCTGTGATCAGTTCGCAGTATACGCCGCTTGACAGTGCGGCAGCCGCTGC
>DAOSCC010000301.1:0-2166 GCA_035361135.1 Clostridiales bacterium
CAGGTCAACGATCTGACACAAAAAGATCAGGAAAACGCCAAGAAACTGGCAGAGCTTGAAACGGCAGTGAAAACCGCGCAGGATGAAGCAATGGCGCTGCAGGAGACCCTTAAGTCAGCTGAGGCAGCCAGGGATGAGGCACTTTCGAAGCTTGCAGCGGCAGAAACCGCCGCCATGGTGATGAAGGCACAGACAGAAGGGCTGACGCTGGAAGAACTGGCCAGGTTCAACGGAAAGGACGGCCAGCCCGCCTATATCGCCGTTGACGGCATCATTTATGATGTAACTGAAAGCCGTGCCTGGAAAGACGGCATGCATAACGGCTTTGAAGCAGGCAAGGATCTGACGGAAGAAATCAAGACAAAGTCTCCTCACGGGATCGGCAAGCTTGAAGGCATTACTCAGGTCGGTAAGCTGAAAGCAGAATAAAGCTGACTCAAATTAAACCCTAACTTTTCGAATTAAGTAATAGTGATACCTAACTCCGTTAGCAAAGCAAGTGTCTTCTTGGAAATCTCCGATGTCTGCCAGGTATCGGAGATTTTGATTTTGTGGATATAGTTCAAATGGGATATCAGGTCAGCGATAGAGAACCTGGATAAAAGCTTTTTATCGCGCAGAAGGTTGTAAAGCTTATAGCAAAGAAGCAGGGATATATGGTTGATGAAAGCCCAACCTTCCATTGCGGCTTGGCTTTGCAGATAACTTTTATCCTGATCCATCAGGTTCTTTAAGAAATCGAAAGTTTGTTCGATGTTCGTGCGTTGTTTATACAGGCAGTATACCTCTTGAGGAGAAAGATTGAGGTTGGTCTTCAGAGCGATGGTGCCGAACTTGAATTGTTTATCAAGCAGGCTGCTGTCTGTATAGTTCTCAATCTTCTTTTCGATCCTGAGACAATAGTCTTTCTCCTCCTGCGCGCGCAGTTCACTGTCCAGGAAATAGCATATCCCGTCACCGGAATAGTACCAGATCGGACGGGTGTTAAACATGAAATGCCCATCGAAGTCCGCCTTGTTGCCCGACTCAAACCTGGTATGGCTGTATGCCTCGCTGTTCCTTCTGAGCGGCACGATATATCTCAAACCTGCGCTCTCCAGCAGTTCAAAGTTTTCCTTTGAGCCAAAACCCTTGTCGGCCACTATCGTCATGTCCTTTATACCGCTTTCTTCGATACAGAGCTTGAAAGCAGTGACATCTCTGACATTCCCAGCTACGATTCTGTAGTATGCCGGCTGATTTGATTCAACAGAGAAGGCGTAGAGTAAGTTTACCTGCGGGTCATATTGGCGATGAGCATTATATCCAACTCGATTATGCTCCATTTTCTCCGATTTCGATATGATCGACGTGCCGTCAAACAGTATATGCTCAGTTCCGCTCATAAACGCCTTCATGAACTCTGCAATAGCCGGGCGGTCGTCTCCCAGCCGCTGCAAAAAGCTGCTCATGCTTTTTCCGCCCATCTTGAGCCCGCTGAATAGGACAGAAAGGTATGAATGCGAGTACTCGGCCTCAAGCCGCTTGAATGGGTGACTGTGCAGAAGCCTGAGGGCTGCTGCCGTGAATATGGTCTCAGAGGACGGGCCGAAATGCTCACGGAGCTTTTCAAGTATCTCAGCTCCCACTTGGGACGCGAGCAAAGCGCCGCCGTAATGCAAAACGAGCGGAGGATCTGCATCTATCCTTGTCATGCGTTCCATTTTGGGTATAAGTCCGGACTCGGTTATGCGGCCGATGTAAGACTTGGTGATTTTCTTTGCTCGCTTTTTCTCCTTGTCCCATTGAGAAGTCACTTCGTAGAGATAATAGTTGTTGCCGATCTTTGAGATATTAGTGCCTGGTCTTTTCTCTTTAAGCACCCAATCCGGATACATGTTTCTCACCTCGATATTACTTATGCAAGTAATATGTTTGTATCATAAAAAAGACCGAAACGCAAGAGGTTTCAGTCTCTTTTTGAAATATTATATGGCTTAATGTGAAAAGTTAGGGCTTAAATGGCTGGCGCTGCTGGATCAGCATCTCTCCCTCAGCGTTGAACAGGCACACATGCACGACCAGGTGGTAATCGCCCGCCGCCATCTCGTCCCCGCGCCGCATGGTCCGCCCCGTCAGGCGGCGGTCGCGGTCATATACATCCCACATCTCCATAGCCTGCTTCCT
>DAOSCC010000302.1:0-2137 GCA_035361135.1 Clostridiales bacterium
AAAAGATCAGGGATTCCCATATCGGGTTCGGGATAGTCACCGTTGACCTCACGGCGCGGAGAGCTGTGGAGATCTACAAAGAGGAGATACCGGACGGTCAGCTTGTGGACTATGTGATTGCAAGCGCAAGTTTTCCTGCGTTCAAAAGGACAATAATAGACGGGAGGACGTTTATAGACGGCGCGCTGTACAACAACCTGCCAATCAATCTCGTCAGCAACAGGGGATCCAGGGATATCATAGTGCTGCGGACTTACGGCATGGGCATCAAAAGACGAGTCAATACCGAAGGTCTGAACATTATAAGCATCTCACCTTCCGAAAACCTCTCTTCGGTAATGGATTTCAGCAACAAGTCTGCGCGCCGCAACCTGAAACTGGGCTATGATGATGCTTGCAGGGTACTGGAAGAGTATTTGAGGACTGCAGGCCGGTATTGAGCATTGAGGACGGCAAGCTGCCATTGGGCGTTGCAGGCCGCGGGATGCCGCTGGTCATAGCGTCCTGCAGGCTGCCATTGTAAATTGCAGATCGCAGCAGCTTTGAAATCACAATCTGTGGAATCATTTGGAGCATAACATGATAATCACCGTTTCAGGGCATGCTATATGAACGAAAATTGCATGGAATGGTGATTTTTCCGGATGATTTTCATAACAGCTGCATCATATGTGGTTCTGACAGGTATCATTATATATCTCATTTCAGAGCTTCGTTCCCGCAGATACAGATTCGGTGCGGAAATGAAGGACACTGCACTTGATGCTGAAGAGCTTAGGAAACATGCGGAAGAGATGGCCAGGAACCATCCGGCGGGAAAACATTCAAGAAGTCTCAACTGGCTTATTCGGCGGCTTAATGAAAACTACAGCCTGATTTACGGCATCTACAGGGATCTCAGCAGGGATGTGAGAGAATCGCTGCCGACGCCTCCCTCAGCTGAATGGCTGCTTGATAATTTCTACATAATCGAAGAGCAGGTCAAGCTGATAAGAAGGAATTTGTCCAGGGGGCGTTATTCAAGGCTGCCTGTCCTTAAAAGCGGATATTACAGGGGCTATCCGAGAGTCTATTCGATTGCTCTGGAGATAGTCGCACATACCAACGGAAGCATAGATGAAAAAAGCATAATGACATTCATACAGGCATACCAGTCTCATTCGCTGCTTTCGATGAGTGAACTGTGGGCTATGCCTCTCATGCTGCGCATTGCGCTTATCGAAAGCATCCGGAACACATGCGAAGCCATCAGGGTGTCGAGACAGGAGTGGCGAAGCGCGGAGACGCTCGTGTCGCGCATTATCGATGCCGGTGCGGATGAACAGAAAATCGACCGGATACTAAAGAATGAGTTCAATGCCGCCAAACCTGTAACGACGTCATTTGCCGAACATTTGACCAGCAGGCTGAGAAAACACGGCAAAGTTCTTTCTACCGTGACGGCGCTGCTCGATCAGCGGCTGAAAGCCGAGGGCTTGTCCACAGCGGATCTCACCCTTGCGGAACACAAAAAACAGGCTGAGACGCAGGTCGCCATAGGCAACTCGATCACAGGCCTGAGGCTCATTTCTGAACTGGATTGGTCCGACATTTTTGAATCGCTCAGCAAAACCGAGCAGATCCTCAGGGAAGATCCCGACGGTGTCTACACCCTGATGGATTTTGAATCGAGGGACTATTACCGTCATGAAGTGGAAAAACTGGCCAGGGCCTTCGGGATCCCGGAGACACAGGTGGCGCAAAAGGCTGTCGGCTGTGCGCAGGAGGGCGGCGAAAGCCCAAAGGACCATGTCGGTTTTTACCTTGTAGGAAACGGACGGAAAATACTGCTGGACCGGATCAGCAAAACGGTCCGGAGAAGATGGAGGTTCCGTTTTTCTCCGCTTGCAAAGCCCAAAAGGCTCTATGTTGGACTGGTTATATCCATGACGGTTTTCATGACGGCCTACTTCATGTATTATGCATGGACGAAGACCCCGTCGCTGCTGCCGGCGGTCCTGGCCGGGGTTTTTGTGCTGCTGCCGTGTACCGAACTGGCCCTGCGATTTACGAATACGATAATAAGCCATCTTTACAGCCCGATCCTGCTGCCGAAGCTTGAACTGAGAAGCGGCATCCCGGAAAATCACGCGGCATT
>DAOSCC010000303.1:0-2072 GCA_035361135.1 Clostridiales bacterium
TTCCTTCGGCGACATCTTCTCATTCTCCATCAGGAACTTGACCACCGCCGGATCCACTGAACCGCTTCTGGTACCCATGGCGAGGCCGTCAAGCGGCGTAAAGCCCATGCTGGTCTCAACGGATCTGCCATATTCAACGGCACATATGCTTGCTCCGTTGCCAAGATGGCATGTTACCAGCTTCAGTTCGCCAAGCGGCCTGCCGAGCATGACAGCGGCCCTTTGGGCGACATACTTGTGCGACGTCCCGTGGAATCCGTATTTCCTGATCCCGTGCTTCTCATACATCTCATACGGCAATGCATATAAATAGGCATATCGGGGAAGTGTCTGGTGGAATGCCGTATCGAACACAGCAACCATCGGAGTGTCCGGCATTATATGCTGACATGCCTCAATGCCTACGATATTCGGCGGATTATGGAGCGGCGCCAGATCGATGCACTCTCTGATAGCAGCCATCACACTATCATCGATTATCACCGAATCATGGAATTTCTCTCCTCCATGGACTATACGGTGTCCCACCGCCGCTATTTCGGACATGTTTTTGATGACCCCGATCTTTTCATCTGTCAGCACATCGATGACCTGTCTGATCGCAGCCCTGTGGTTCGTCATGTCGGCCTCGATGACTACGGGATCGTTCCCTGTCCTGGTGTGCTTTATGAACGAATTGTCTATGCCGATCCTGTCACAAAGGCCCTTGGCCAGCACAGACTCGTTTTCCATGTCTATAAGCTGGTATTTCAATGATGAACTGCCGGTGTTTATGACTAATATTTTCATTTACATACAGCTCCTTTAACTCATTTGTGCCTGGACTGCCGTTATTGCAACGACGCCCACGATATCTTCAGCCGAACAGCCTCTGGAGAGGTCATTGACCGGCTTGGCTATACCCTGTGTGATCGGTCCGTAAGCTTCGGCCTTGGCGAGCCTCTGTGTCAGTTTATATGCGATGTTGCCGCAGTTGAGGTCGGGGAAAATGAGCACATTTGCCTTGCCGGCAACAGGACTTCCCTTTGCCTTGAATTGTCCGACTGACGGTACAAGCGCCGCATCTGCCTGCAGTTCGCCGTCGATCAGCAGATCCGGAGCCTTTTGTTTTGCCAGTTTTGTCGCTTCCACAACTTTCCGGGTCAGTTCGCTTTCAGCGCTGCCATACGTGGAATATGAAAGCATGGCTACTACCGGTTCATCCTGGATCAGGTTCCTGAATGTCTTGGCTGATGAGATCGCTATTTCAGACAGCTGTTCTGCATCGGGATTTTCAACCAGTCCGCTGTCAGCATAAATAAAAGTGCCGTTGCTGCCGTATTCACAGTCAGGCACTACCATTACGAAGAATGCCGAAACCAGTTTTGTGCCCGGAGCGGTCTTGAGGATCTGCAAAGCCGGCCTGAGCGTCTGAGCCGTCGAATGTATCGCTCCGGCAACCATTCCGTCCGCTTCGCCCATCTTTACCATCATAACGCCCCAGTAGAGTTCATCCTTTACAAGCTCGCGTGCCTGTTCCGGCGTCATCCCCTTTGACTTCCTGATTTCATAAAGCGCATTGGCATACCTTTCGAAATCAGGTGAAGTTTCAGGATCGACTATCCTCGCCTTCGAGATGTCCAGATCACCGGCAAGCTTTTTGATTTCCGCTTCCTTGCCCACAAGGACGATCCTGGCGATACCCTTTTCCAGCACCGTTGCTGCGGCCTTGATCGTCCTTATGTCAGAGCTTTCAGGCAGCACGATAGTTTTGATATCCTTTTTCGCGCGTTCACTGATCTGTTCAAGAAATTTCAATTGAAAGACCCCTTTCACATAGATGTACAGGACCGATTTTATTCTGCCCTGATTTGATGTGTTTAGTCCGATATAAACCGAAGCGTATAATTATTACCTGGTTCTAACATCAGCTTATATCAGGCTCTCAAGCCATGTTTATTATATACAAAACGTTTATTGTATACAAGATACAATTAGTACAAAATGGGGTCATATTCGAGAAATGAAAAAATATGGATCAGGATCGGGCTTCAGACCTGCTGAATGATATTACAAAAAAGGTCCTGTATTTG
>DAOSCC010000304.1:0-2038 GCA_035361135.1 Clostridiales bacterium
AGTAACCGGTTGTATTCCTCCAGTTCCAGCAGCGGTTCGATAAAGTTCAGCATAAAGTTCCTGATCCCGCCTAAGTCGTTCTGCCTCCGTCAGTTTTGTCTTCCCTGGACTTATCTCCGGGTTTGCTTTCGAATTTATCCCCATTTCCGTTATACCTGCTCATGGCCTTTTCTATACCCTCCGCAACTATTGCAGCTGCGGCCCCGGCGGCCCTCCTGATGCAGTCTGCGACTTTATCCGCCTCATCGCTGCCGAATTCGCCGAGGACATAGTCGGCAAGATCCCAGCCTTCAGGAGCCTTTCCGATGCCTATCCTGATCCTTGGGAAGCTGTCGGACTGCAGGTGGTATATCACCGATTTCATGCCGTTATGGGTGCCTGAACTGCCCTTCGGGCGTATTCTGAGCACTCCTGCCGGCAGGTCGATATCGTCATATATAATAATCAGGTTTTCCATCGGTACCTTGTAATATTCAACGATATCCCGCACACTTTCTCCGCTCAGATTCATGTATGTCTGCGGTTTTGCAAGAAGGATCCTTTTCCCGTCTATCATGCCGTCGCCGGTCAGCGCTTTATGCCTGAGCCGGTTCACTTTTATCCCGTACCTCTGTGCGATCAGATCGACAGCCATGAATCCCACGTTATGCCTTGTGTTCTCGTACTTCCTCCCCGGGTTCCCAAGGCCAACGATGACTGTCAGTTTTCCCGGTCCGGCGTCTTCAGCCGGCTTATTCTTTCTGAGTAAAGAGCGTACTGATGGAAACATCTCCATAGATCCTTTCTATTGCTTCGGCAAACAAAGGAGCGATCGAAATGGATGTTATCTTGTCAGTCGGCCTGTTTTCGGGAAGCGGTATAGTATTGAGCATGACCAGTTCTTTTATGGGTGAGCTTTCTATCCTTTCGAATGCGGGACCGGACAGTACTCCATGGGTACAGCAGGCAAATATCTCAGTAGCGCCCATTTCCATCAGCGCCTCCGATGCGTTTGCAACAGTGCCCGCCGTATCGATAAGGTCATCTATGAGGACCACTCTCTTGTTCCTGATGTCACCGATAACATTCATCACTTCACTGACATTTGCCTTCGGCCTTCTCTTGTCGATTATGGCTATCGGGATATCCAGCCACTCGGCGAACTTCCTTGTACGGGTCACGCTGCCTACATCAGGGGATACAGCCACCATATCGTTATGCTCCGGGAATTTCTCCTGGAAATGCTTTGCCAATACCGGCACCCCAAGCAGGTGATCCACCGGTATGTCAAAGAAACCCTGGAGCTGCGGCGTATGCAGGTCCATGGTCAGCACCCTGTCTGCTCCGGCAGTGGTGATCAGGTTTGCAACCAGTTTTGCAGATATAGGATCCCTGGCCTTTGCCTTCCTGTCCTGGCGCGCATAGCCAAAATACGGCATAACCGCCGTGATCCTGCCGGCCGATGCTCTTTTCAGGGCATCGATCATGATAAGGAGTTCGACCAGGTTGTCGTTTACAGGCGTGCAAGTGGACTGTATAACAAAAACATCGGAGCCCCTGACGACTTCGCCAATATTTACGCATGTTTCTCCATCGCTGAACTTCCCGACTGTTGCCATTCCCAGCGGCAGTCCTATCCTTTCGGCGATCTCCTTTGCCAGCGGCAAATTGGAGTTGCCTGCGAAGATCTTGATATCCTTGCCGTGAAGATTCATAACTATACTCCTTTGGTTTGATTTTATAGCTATTACATTGTAATTGTTAACGTTTTAACAAGACTTCGATCCCACACCAGTATACGTTTTCCCATGCGTTTTTCCGCAGATGTCAATAGCCTCCGCCCGCAGGCTCCCCCTTGTTCGCTGCGGGCGAAGGTGATCGATCCCTGCATATGCTTCATTCGATGCATCCCTGAAGCCGATCCGCAAGTATGGACTCCAGCATCTCAAGCTGGGCCCGGTCGTTGGCCCCGAGCACCTCGGTGCTGTCCTGCACTTTGTAAACGCCTACCTTAAGCCCCCTGGCAAGCATTATTTCCAATGTGTCAGTCAGATAATAC
>DAOSCC010000305.1:0-2013 GCA_035361135.1 Clostridiales bacterium
AAACTGCGCATAGTTGGACATGAAGGTGCATCTTTGATGCACCTTCAGTTGTATTTTCAGTATTGGCTTTTTTGTACATAGAATAGAAAATTCTGCTGTTGTTCTGTAAAAGACGCTGATGATTCAGAAAATCTGGCTTTCCCTTGTCTATTGCGTTTTAGCAAAATTTCAGTTATAATAATTATTACCTAGTAATAATATTTAGTAATATGATGTAGTGATAACAACTTGGATTCTGCAGTTCACACCATATTTTGAACGAGGGAGGGCAGGTATGAAGAAAGGTATCAATATCAGCATCAAGAACGGGAGAAGAGTCGTCGAAGGCCTTGGATACTATGAGCCGAGAATCGTGAGAGATCTTAAGGAATTAGTAAGAGGAAGCGCGGAAAGATACGGCGCCAGGCCTGCTTTTAAATTCAGGGACAAAGCCGGCAACATCGTTTTCAAAACATTCAATGATCTCAATTCCGACGTGGATTGCCTCGGCACTGCAATGATGTCGCTGGGCATGAAGGACATGAGGATATCGATAATCAGTGAAAACCGGTATGAATGGGGCGTATGCTATTTTGCAACGGTAAACGGGACCGGAGTGGCTGTGCCGCTTGACAGGCACCTTCCTAAAAACGAGATAGAGAACCTCATTGCAAGGGGGAAAGTTGAAGCCATTTTCTACAGCCCGGTTTATCATGATACCATGGTGGACATCTCAAAAGACAATGACGCAGTGAAGTTTTTCATATGCATGGAAAAACTCGAACCCAGGCAGGCTTATTTGAGCGGGCAGGACGGCCGCGAAGCGCCGCACGGCGCCGAAGGAGACGACAGGTCGCACAACCGCAGTGGAGACGGAGTACCGCACGGCCGCGGAGTGGGCGAAGAGGGGGGAAGTTCGCCGGTCGGTTATCCCATGTTCCTCTCACTGCCCGATCTGGTCGAAAAGGGCAGGAAACTCATTGGATCCGGGGACAGGTCGTTTATCGATGCGCCGATAGACAGGGAAAAGATGTCGGTGCTGCTGTTCACTTCCGGCACGACCAGCACATCAAAGGGCGTTATGCTGTCGCACTCCAACCTGGCGTCCAATGTTTCGTCAATCACTACCATAATAAAAATCGATGAAAGGGACACCCACCTGTCGCTGCTCCCGCTGCACCATACGTTCGAGAATACGGTCGGCCTTCTGTTTATACTGCACTGCGGCGCCTGCATCGTTTATGGCGACGGTATAAAGCATATAGTGCAAAACCTGAAGGAATACAACGTGACACTGCTTGTGGCGGTACCGGCTATTTTTGAAGCAATGTACAGGAAACTTCAGGATGGGATAAGAAAGTCGGGCAAGGAGAAAGCATTCAAAATTTTGATTAAGGTATCGAACTTGCTCAGATCGGTCGGAATAGATCTGAGAAGAAAGCTGTTCAGGAGCGTCTTCGAGAAAATCGGTCCGAATCTCAGGATCGCTGTTTCAGGCGCTGCGGCGCTTGACAGGGAAGTGGTGACAGGCTTTGAACAGATCGGTTTCAGGCTCCTGCAGGGATATGGCCTGACGGAAGCTTCTCCTGTCGTTGCCACGAACAATGATTTCGTGAATGTGCCGGGCACCATCGGACATCCGATGGGCGGCGTCAAGGTGGCGATCGATTCGCCTGATGAGAACGGGATAGGCGAGATCGTGACCCGGGGCGGGAATGTGATGCTTGGTTATTATGAAGACCCTGAAGCCACGGCAGAGGCCTTCACGGAGGATGGCTGGCTCAGGACAGGCGATGTGGGGTATATCGACGACGAAGGTTTCATAAGGATCACAGGCCGGGCGAAATCGATGATAGTTCTGACTAGCGGGAAGAAGGCGTTTCCTGAGGAATACGAGGTCAAGCTGAACAATATCCCGGGCGTCAGGGACTCGTTCGTATGGGGGAACGTCGCCCCCGACGGAGATGTGCAGATCTGCGCGAAACTCGTGGTCGACAGTGAAAACGCTGTCGACAGCAATGGCAGACTGCTTCC
>DAOSCC010000306.1:0-1950 GCA_035361135.1 Clostridiales bacterium
CTATATGGCGGAAAAAATCCTTCCATTAAGCAAAAAAATAAAATAACATTTGTAATATTTTATCTGTTTTTCGCGGAGGCGTCAATATTTATGACATTGCGGGTAAATTCACTGCCTGATGCTCTGAAATACGGGTTTTCGAAACCCATGACGTAAAGGTCCGTGGCATTCGATTCAAGTTCAAGCATTGCTGAAACGCCAGGGATATCCGATGATTTGAAGTCCGCAGTTTTTGTGATCAGGGGCAGCTTGGTCCTGCCCCTGATGGATGACAGGAGTTTCCTGCCTGTGCCGTTGAATCCGAGGATCCTTATATATGCAGGTCCGCCGAGACTGTTGAAACTTTCGAATTTCCTGCTGTCAAGGCCTATCAGGAGGCTGAACAGTATCCGCTGGACCCTTGTTATCGTATAGCGCCTGGTGGTGATGCTGCCGACCAGTTCATCATATGTACCTGATTTTTCTGCTGCCAGCCTGATCCTGTTTTCAAGGCCGGCTTCCATATAAGGGAGGTTTCTCAGTTCACCGGCAGGTATGCGCCTGATCAGTGATATTATCGTGGAGCCGAAGTCTGATGGGAAAACAGGCCCTCTTCCAAGTTCGATTTCCCGTTCCAGCACAGACAGGGATTCCGTGGGCATGGAGGATTCGACGAGTTTCCTTGCGCAACACCATTTGTTGACACCCAGGATTTTTCTTATAGAGGTGGCGCTGCTGAACTTGCCGGTCAGTTCCGTCGAGTTGTAACTGCTGCCGACCCTGCATATTGTAACAGGCTGTATTCTGCTTCCGATCCGCAGCAGTGCCTTGAGATATTCTACCCCAAGTATATCGTTGGAGCTTTTCAAAATCCGGGTAAAACTGTCTTTTCCGGATTTGTCCCGCAAATAGGCTGAAAGGGCCTTCTGCCTCGCCGAAGGAAAGGAAAGCCCGGCGGAAAGCTGTTCCCTGAGGAGCTTTTTATATTCTTCGGGTTCTGTTGCAAGAATGGAGGCGATACCCCACAGGGTTTCGATATCCCCGGATTCGCTGCCGAAACACATGCAATCCACGGCTCCCAGGCTGTCGAGCAGCCTGACGGCCCCGAACGCAAAGTATTCGGCACTGCCCATGGCATACGCAACGGGCAGTTCGATCACCAGATCGGCTCCGGAAAGCAATGCCATTTCGGCCCTGGCCCACTTGTCGACCACGGCCGGCTCGCCGCGCTGGGTATAGTTGCCGCTCATCACGACTACTACACAATCGGCCCCGGTCACCCTGCGGGCAGCCTGGAGATGGTACATGTGTCCGTAGTGGAATGGATTGTATTCTGCTACGATACCGACGATTCTCATCCGATCCTCCCGGCATTCAACCCAATACCTGCATCAGGGCAGGTCGATAAGGCCTTCTCTGAATTTCGCAAGATAGTTCATACAGAAGTCATCCTTGCCAAGCATTGCTTCCGATTCATAAATGTAAGCCATCAGCCTTTTGTCCAGCGGATCCAGTATCGCTGAATCCAGGCCGCAGGTCATCGCAGCTATCATGAAAGCCTGGTTGATGACTTTCCTGGCAGGCAGGCCAAAGGATATATTGCTCAGGCCGCATGTTATGTGCACTTCGGGGAATTCGGAACGGACACGGCGGATCGTCTCAAGGGCCACGACGCCGTAATGCGACCCGGTGCCTATCGGCCTGACCATGGGATCGATGAATATGTCAGATATGTCCACTCCTTTTGCCGTAAGTCCGGCAATGAGTTTATCCGCTATGGCGACCCTTTCTTCCGTCGTTTCCGGCATGCCGCCGTCATCCATGCACAGTGCGATCACCCTTGTACTGTACTCTAGCACGAGGGGCAGGATGGAATCATATCTTTCCTTTTCAAGCGTTATTGAATTTATGATAGGTTTGGCCTTTATTATCTTCAGCGCTTTTTCCAACGCTTCCGGATTGGGTGAGTCG
>DAOSCC010000307.1:0-1945 GCA_035361135.1 Clostridiales bacterium
GAGTGGATGTATGGCTATAAGGAATATAAGGAAAGAAGGAGACGAGGTCCTGCGGAAAAGGTCCCGCGAAGTTACGGAAATCAATGACAATATACTCATACTGCTCGATGATATGGCAGATACTATGTATAAGGCAAACGGGGCAGGCCTTGCCGCACCGCAGGTAGGTGTGCTCAGGAGAGTCGTGGTCATAGATATCGGAGAAGGACTGGTGGAACTGATAAACCCGGTCATCAGGAAGCAGAGCGGCAAACAGACCACTGTAGAAGGCTGTCTGAGCATACCGGGCGTCTGGGGAGAGGTCGAACGCCCTGCGAAAGTAGTGGTGGAAGCGCTCAACCGGAACGGAGAAAAGATCAGGATCGAGGGCGAAGGTTACATGGCCCAGGCTCTATGCCATGAGATAGATCATCTTGACGGGATCCTTTTCACGGATAAGGTGATACGTTTCCTCGATGAAGAAGAACTGGAAAAGATGGAGCAGGAATCATGAGAATAGTATTCATGGGAACACCTGATTTTGCCGTGCCTTGCCTTGAAGCGCTGGTCAGCAGCGGTTACGATGTGGCGGCCGTCGTTACCCAGCCTGACAAACCTGTGGGAAGAAGCCAGAGCGTGCTGAAGCCGCCTGCCGTCAAGGAGGCTGCCATAAGGCTTGGCATCAGCAATATCCTGCAGCCTGCGAAGGTCAGGACGCCAGAGTTCGCCGAAACGATCAGGAGACTCGAGCCAGATGTCATAGTAACGGCTGCTTATGGAAAGATACTGCCGAAATCCATATTGGACATACCGAAGCATGGATGTATCAATGTGCATGCATCATTGCTGCCGAAGTACAGGGGAGCGGCCCCCATACAATGGGCACTTATCAACGGTGAAAGCAAGACGGGAATCACGACATTTTTCATGGATGAAGGCATGGATACCGGTGATATCATCCTTATGAAGGAAACAGAAATAGATCCTGACATGAACGCACAGGAACTGTTTGACCGTCTTAAGTTCCTTGGCGCCGAAGCACTGCTCGAAACCCTTGAAGCCCTCAGGAACGGGACGATAACGAGGACACCGCAGGACCATTCAAAGGCGACATATGTGACTATGATGACGAGAGAGACAGGTCTTATAGACTGGAATAAAAGTGCAGTTGAGATACATAACCTGGTCAGGGGCACAAATCCGTGGCCCGGCGCTTATACGTTCTACAAGGGTAAGAGGCTCAAGATATGGAAGACGGCGGTCTGCAAGGATCCTGACGTGATTTCGGCGGTGTCGGGAGAGGCCAGGCCGGGCACTCTGCTGAAGTGCCGGAAACAGGACCTGATCGCAGCCACAGGCAGCGGTTTGCTGGCCATTACAGAGCTTCAGTTTGAGAACGCAAGAAGGATGAGTGTTGCTGAGTGCGGCCACAACATGGATGTGGGTGAAGTGTTTGGATAAACGTGTCAAAGGCTTCCCGGCCCGCCTATTTCGCCGGTGCCTGCCATCGGCGTCCCGGTCATGTCTTTCTTCTTCGTTCAGGAAACCTTTTCAATTGATTTATACAGTGGGATGATATCGCTCTGCAGAGCTATATTATCCAGTGGGTTAAAACCATTGAGTGGGATGACAGCTTTCACTGTGACAAAATCATTCTGTGGGATGATGCTTTTCAGCAGGATGGTACCCATGAACGCTGGTGTATTCATAACTGCCGCGGCGCTGTTGGCTGCGGGGAGGAGGAAAATGGCGGAAGGTACGTTAGCCGTCGGCTGATCTGCAGCCGTCTTACGGTTGAACAGCCAATTACGGGATGATAAACTGCCGCTTGCCGGATTATGATGAAGTGTGATATTGCGAGAGAAGCTGCACTGAAAATACTGTATGAAATAAATGAAAAAGGCGCTTATTCAAATATAGCGCTGAACAAGTATCTCTCCTTGCATGAGCTTTCTGAAAGGGACAG
>DAOSCC010000308.1:0-1891 GCA_035361135.1 Clostridiales bacterium
TACGTCAGGGGGCTGATAAGCTGGCTTGGTTTCAGGCAGACCGGGGTCGAATTCGTCAGGGAGAAACGCCTTGCCGGTGAAACCAAGTACTCTATGAAAAAGATGTTCAAGCTTGCTTGGGACGGCATCACCGCATTTTCCAATGCGCCATTGAAACTTGCCACTTATATAGGAGTCAGTATATCGGCTGTCAGTTTCCTGTATTTGCTGGTCGTGATTTGCCAGAAACTGTTCACGGACACCACTGTACAGGGCTGGGCTTCCCTTGTGGCCATTTCATTGTTTTTCAACGGCGTGATCCTGATCGTGCTCGGGATCATTGGCGAGTACATCCGCAGGATCTATGACGAGGCAAAGGGAAGGCCTATATACATCATCAGTGAGAAGATAGGGTTCGATGAAGGACATGATGAAAAAGATTAGTGCAATTATGTCAAAAGCAGGGATAAGCAGGGAGGAAATACTGAGGCTGCTGAAGTTTGCCGTCATTGGAGTTTCCAACACACTTGTGGATTACCTGGTGTTTTTTCTGCTTAACAATATCTTGCTGACAGGCTACGGGGTCAACCAGGCGATCTCATATACCTGCGGCATGCTCAACAGCTTTGTCCTGAACAGGCGATGGACGTTCAGCGATTTCAGGAGAAACAGGAAACTGCCGGAACAGTTTTTGCTCTTTATGGCTATCAACGGGATTTCACTGGCTGTTACGGTCGGGGCAATGGCAATGCTTGCATATACCCTGGGAATGAATGTATATATAGCAAAAGCGCTGGTTATCCTGATCGCGCAGGCTATAAACTTTCTTGGATACAGGCTGTGGGTATTTGGAAAACCTAATAATGCCTGACATATTCCATCTTACGGGCTGCCGGCCGAAAACAGCCGTCCGACAGTGCCTCGCAGCCTGATAAATTGCAAAATTACGTCATTGACAAATAAAACGGCCGACGATATAATATGAAAGTCGGATGTCAAGCGGTACGTGCGGGTGTAGTTCAATGGTAGAACATCAGCCTTCCAAGCTGATTGCGTGGGTTCGATTCCCATCACCCGCTCCACATGGTTATCCGGGCAGGATCGGCGCCGGCCGTAGAACTGCCGTAGTATAGATGAATAAATGTGTGCCACTAGCTCAGCTGGATAGAGCAACGGACTTCTAATCCGTAGGTCGGGGGTTCGAATCCCTCGTGGCACGCCAGGTAAAACCCCACGGGCTGTAAGTCTGTGAGGTTTTGTTGTATTTGAGCAAAGGTCGGCAAACTATGACCACTTTTTTGACACGTTCCCTTTGTATCATAGCTGCCGTCCGTCAGTCCATTTTTATCCCCTTGAAGACCGCTTCTCTTAAATATCCCGACTCCATCTCCTGCATATATTCCACTACGCAATACAGCTCAGGTTTTGCCCATATGGCCCCTTTCAAATTCGAAGGCACGGATTTGAGAGGCGAATTGTCCACTCTGTGTTCAATGATATATTTGTAAAGGAAATCAAATGTATTTTTATCGACGCTGCGAATGGAGATCCTGTATTTAAGGTCATTGTCGCAAAAAAGAAATCCCTTGCCTTCCATATAACCGCACAGCAGCAGGTCCATATCCTGTCTGCGTTTGCTCTTGAGCCAAAGCCTTGAACGGCCCTGGACATAGATACCATCGATTTTTTTCGCAACGATCCCTTCAAGCTCCTGGTTTACGACCTGTTCGAAAAGTGCGGTCCCGGTGCCTCTCACAAACCTGGAAATCGCCAGACTATCGCTTTCGACCGTATTTTCCTCAAGCAGCCCCTTTCTTTCAATAAGCGGCATCTCTGTGACCGTTTTGTCCTTGCAGTAAAGGATGTCGTAAACTATAAGCGTGGCTGGGATCCTTTTTGACATGAGATCGAT
>DAOSCC010000309.1:0-1891 GCA_035361135.1 Clostridiales bacterium
TAATGAGCTATCTCTGTCTGAGGTGTTATAGGGTAACCGAAGTAATGCCTGCAGCCCGCTCTCAATGCGGCTTCAGCGATCACCTCATTGCCCTTCATAAGTATTTTTTCTCCCATCGAAATTACCCCCTTGTCACTTCTCAACTGTTATGACGCAGTCAGGACAAATCGTTGCACAGAAAGCGCAGCCGATGCATTTTTCAGTCTCTTTTACCGTTGCCGGGTGAAAACCCTTGAGATTCAGTTTCTCTTCATCCATCATGACTATCTTTTTAGGGCACACAGATACGCACAGCCTGCAGCCCTTACAACGATCTTCATCGAAAGTAACTCTTGCCATTTTTGCTATGTTGCACCTCACAATCTATAAGCCTATAAACGATCTTTCATATTATAAACCTCATTTTATATGATTGCAAGTAAAACAGTCCGGCACGGCGCCGGCCGGAAAACCTGCTGTGCCCCGCCGGTCCCGAACCCGCGGGATCACTCCCGCTCCCAGGGCAACAGGATATTTTTTTTCATGTAAAGCCGTTCAATGCCCTTGTCTCCGTCATACAGAGACAAGACTTCCTCCATGCCGCTGATGAATCCGACAGGAATGGACAGTTCTGCGCTGACAGCATCAAGTATTTCCGAAGCTTCGGCCAGCAGCTCCGGAGTAGTGGCGCCAAGGACATTGGCGTTGTTTACCAGCATATCCACCTTCAGGCCGGCGCTGTGCTGTATTTCCATGATCATACTGATGATTTCTTCCGGGGTCCTTGTCATGGGCCGCCTGGTATTGACAACAAAATAATGTATGTAATCATCGTTGGCGATCTGGTCCCTGTATCTTGAAACAGCCCTTGCTCCGAGGTCGTCTCCGCCGACATCGATTATCACGCTGTAGCTTTTGTCCTCGAACATACCGCTGATCTCAGCGGGAAGCGAAGGCACATCCACATTCGTATTTGCGTATACAGGCGTGATTACCTTGATATTCTCGGATTCCAGCATGTTTTTTACATCGGCTGTCCTGAAAAACGGGTTGACTATGTCAAGATCGATTATGGCCGTCTTTTTGCCGGTCCGTGCGGTCTGTTGGGCATAATTGACGGCCACTTCGGTTTTTCCGCTGCCAAAGTGGCCGGTAAAAACGGTTATCCTGTTGTTGAACATCTGATTTACCTCGTTTCATTTACTCTTTTTTATTTGATTGTTCAGCAGTATATAACGAATATTGCACACAAAACATATTACATCTTTATATCTATTATTAATTTCTGCCGCTTCATCCAAATCAGGTACAGGAACTGATTCCTGCCAGGTCGCGGATCACTTCACCGGCGATCATAAGCCCGGCAACCGGCGGCACGAAGGAAGCGCTGCCCGGTATCCTCCTTTTGGTTTCGGGCTTGTCTCCCCTGCATTTGGGGCATGTGCACACATCTTCGCTGGCTGCCTGGTTTACGGCCATAGGCTCCACCGGCACTTCCGGCGAGAAAACCACTTTAAGGGATGTGACGCCTCTTGCCCTGAGTTCCTTCCTCATCACTTTTGCCAGAGGATCGGTGGTCGTTTTGCTGATGTCCGTCACAATGATTTTTGAGGGATCCAGCTTGTTGGCCATTCCCATACTGCTTATGACAGGTATGCCTCTTCGCTTCGCCTGCATCACGATATCCAGTTTTGCGGCGACAGTATCTATGGCATCGATAACATAATCTATCCTGCCGTCAAACAGTCCGCCGGCTGTTTCAGGCAAATAAAAAAGCTGATATGTCTCAACCTTCGCTTCGGGGTTGATATCCAGGATCCTTTCTTTCATGACGTCGACCTTGGGGCGGCCTACGGTGCTCCTGGCGGCGTGGATCTGCCTGTTGAGGTTTGTAATGCATACATAGTCATCG
>DAOSCC010000310.1:0-1808 GCA_035361135.1 Clostridiales bacterium
TGACCACTACAAGGCCGGGGCATTTGGACCTGGCTTCCCATATGGAGTCGCCCGCCTTAACGCCGAACTTCTTGGCAATCTGGTTTTTCGCCAGCACGATGCCGTGCCTGGTCGACTGGGAGCCGCACACAGCTACCGGATGTGTGCGTATTTTCGGATTGTAGAGACATTCGACGCTCGCGTAAAAATTATTAAGATCGCTGTGCAATATCACTCTGTTCATACGGCAGTTCACCCTTACCATTTTCAAAAGAGTGTCCCATACCACTGTCAATTCACCGGTTCTTTTCCTCCAATCGAACACATGTTCTGCCTTAATTATAATACCGTTCGCATCGGAAAGTAAAGAGTAATGTTCAGCCAAATTACGGCACAAAAAAATGAACATGTGCGAAATACTGGATGCGGCAATGAAGTTCTTATGTATTACTTTGCAGAATTATGTTATATTATAGGAAACCATGGTTCCGGGAGGAGATGCATGCTGTCGGATACCTGAATAAAGAAAAGGAGATCATTATGGTCAGGACCAGAGATGGAAACGAAACTGTGAATTCAAAAAAGAAAAAATCAGCGGGCAGGATAATAGTCACAATAATACTTGTCCTTTTACTGCTGCCGGTAGTGCTATCCGGTCTGCTGTACCTTTATGTCAACGTTGCAGATTTCAGGTATGACGACCCGGAACAGGTGATTTCAAACAGTGTGCCGATGAGCTTTTCGGAGAGGAATTCATTCGATGCCGCCAGCATGACGCAGACAACACTTTTTGACAATGCGGATCTGTATTATGTCACGAGAGATTACATACCCGATCTCCGCCTGACGGAATCCGTATATGTGAACGCATACAGGCTTGCATTGGAAGACTCGGCCATATATGTCCAGGGAAAGGCATACGGCATCAATGTGCCGCTGAAGATCGATGTGGACCTGAGGTGGGAAAACGGCGGCCCGGTCATAGGCATAAAGGGTGTATCGTTGGGAAGCCTGCAGATCCCTCTGCCTGTAAAGGCGATTGCAGATGAATATGGCATCCGGCTTGAATATCCGTTCAGCCTCGATAATATCCCGGTGCTGCAGAAGGCGGCAGACATGCGGATCGAAGATGGGTTCCTGAAAGTCGGGTTCCCCATAGACAAGTATGTTATCGAAGAAGGAGTGGCTGCATGGGTATACGTCAAGCCTGCAACGATATATAAAGATGAAGAGGACGATTTTGACAGGCTGCTGGAAAGCTACAACAACAACTGGCTGGCTGATGGCTATATAAGTGAAGAACTCAGGGAATATGCAAAGAAATTCCAGGGTGATCCTGAAGAGTACCAGAAGCTCAAGGTCAGGATACTGGCTGCCGGTCCTGCGAAGTCGGCGGATTCATTCTTCGCTTCTGTCAAGTCTTACGAGGATATTTTTCTGCGCTTTTATCCGGGCATAACGAGGGAAGCGGTGGAACAGCTCCGCAAGGAACTCACTTATGAGCAGAATTATAACTTCCTTAAGAGCTATGCCTTGGACATCGACGAAAAATTCGGCAGCAATGCCATAACGATAAAAAAGGGCGGGTTCGTGGACAAAAAGAGCGGTGAGGCACTGGATATGAGGAGCGTTTATGCGGATGTGCCCGGTGCTGATGAGATTTTTGCGGAAGGGACGGAATACTGTGCCGTTTATTGCACCGGCGCCCGCTCGCAGAAAGCTGTGGGAGGCTCACGATACGGCGTCTGTACTGCCTTCAGGTTTGCGAACGGGCGGTGCATGGTCCTCTTCCAGGCGGAAAAGTCGCTTTATTACAGTGAAATAACGCC
>DAOSCC010000311.1:0-1634 GCA_035361135.1 Clostridiales bacterium
CTTATGCAGTACAGCACCATTTTGCCGACTATCTCATGGGCGCTGCGGAACGGGATGCCTTTCTTCACAAGATAATCCGCCAGGTCCGTGGCATTGGTGAAACCTCCGCAGGCTGCCCGGTACATGGCTTCCCTCTTTATTTTCAATGTCGAGAGCATCTTAGTAAATACGGGCAGGCATGCTTTAACCGTGTCCACCGCATCGAATATGGCCTCTTTGTCCTCCTGCATGTCCTTGTTGTATGCAAGGGGCAACGATTTCATCATCGTCAGGAGCGCAATGAGAGAGCCATAAACACGCCCGGTCTTGCCCCGGATCAGTTCGGCCACGTCCGGGTTCTTCTTCTGGGGCATGATGCTGCTTCCGGTACTGTAGGCGTCATCCATCTCGATGAATGAGAATTCTGCGGAAGACCAGAGTATCAGCTCTTCGCAGAATCGGCTCAGGTGCATCATGGTTATTGAAAGGCATGAAGCCAGTTCTATTACGAAATCCCTGTCACTGACACCGTCGAGGCTGTTTTCGGTTATAGCCGTGAAACCGAGCTTTTCAGCGACGAAGTTCCTGTCAAGCGGGTAGGTGGTCCCTGCAAGGGCGCCTGAGCCGAGGGGCATGACATCCATCCTGGCGTAACAGTCTTCCAGCCTTCCTGTATCGCGCCTGAACATCTGGAAATATGCCATCATGTGATGGGCCAGCGTAATGGGCTGCGCCCTCTGCAGGTGCGTGTATCCCGGCATGATGGTATCCGTATTTTTTTCGCTGATATCCAGCAGTACTGACAGAAGCTCCAGCAGCATCGATCTGATCGCTCTGACTTCGTCCTTCAGGTACATGCGCAGGTCGAGAGCCACCTGGTCGTTGCGGCTCCTTCCTGTATGCAGCTTTTTGCCGGTGTCGCCTATGCGCTCGATCAGTATTTTTTCTATGTTCATGTGGATAT
This sequence comes from Clostridiales bacterium, assembly GCA_035361135.1. GTDB lineage: Bacteria > Bacillota > Clostridia > Acetivibrionales > DTU013 > DTU013. Next base: position 944 of record DAOSCC010000311.1, read on the forward strand.
CTTCGGCCTCGGTTTCAAAATGAACTTTGCCGTTTTCGATATCGCTGAGTATTTCCCTGAGAGTAGAACAGATCAGTTCCGCTTCTTCGGCGGAGATCACGCCGACCTTGCCCAGCATTTCGGCATGTGCGATGCTGCCTGCGATATCCTGCCTGTACATCCTCGAATCGAAGCGTATGGACGAGTGGAAGTCGTCCACGGCCTTGTCGGTATTGGCGGTAAACCTGCCTCCCCAGAGTTTCATTTCTCTTTCTCCTTATCTTTCATAACTAAGGCGCGGACCTTGATCGGCAGTCCGAACAGGTTGATGAATCCTTCCGCGTCTTTCTGGTTGTATACCTCATCCTTGCCGAAGGTCGAAAGTTCTTCACTGTACAGTGAATACGGCGACTGGGCGCCTGCGGGCATCACATTGCCCTTGTAAAGTTTCAGGCGGACCGTACCGGTCACTGTCTTCTGCGTGCTGTCCACGAAGGCTGACAGCGCTTCTCTCAGCGGAGTGTACCACTGGCCGTAGTAGACCAGTTCGGCAAACTTCTGGGCTACGAGATCCTTGTAGTGCAGCGTGTCCCTGTCCAGGCAGAGGAGTTCCAGTTCCCTGTGGGCGGCATAGAGTATCGTTCCGCCGGGTGTTTCATATACGCCCCTGGACTTCATCCCGACAAGGCGGTTCTCAACCATATCCGCGATG